>NZ_JAYMZS010000019.1:0-4488 GCF_035828755.1 Amycolatopsis sp. H20-H5
GGTCGACCACGTCGACATCCTGCGCAGCGACGCGACCGCGGGTGCCGTCACCGAGATCGTCGGCGCGCACGCCACGGTCTGATCCGCCAGCACGTAAAAGGCGTCCGCCCCGACTCGGGGCGGACGCCTTTTACGTGGAAACGGCATTCGAGTCAAGGATTCCCGGTCAGTCGTGCGTCCAAAGTAGACTCCGGGCGGCTCGCGGAGACCAGCGCGCCGACGCTGAGCACGCAGTGGTCGCCGTCCCAGGTCCGGCCGGAGATGAACACGGTGTCCGACAGCAGCCGGTCGATCCGCGCCTCATGCCGCAGCACGGCACCCGGGTACACCTCGCCCGCGAACCGGCAGTCCCGGAACGCGGCCACCACCGGCACCCCCGCACCGGCGCCGAGGGACAGCCACAGCAACGCCGACGCCTGGCCGAAAGACTCCAGCATCAGCGCGCGCGGGTACCGGTAGCGGGAACCGGGCAGCCCGTCGGGCAGGCCCTGGTAGCACTGCTCCCCACCGGTGATCCCCTTCGCCACGACGATCCGCGCACCGGGCTCGATGGCCTCCACGCGGTCGACGAGGACCATCGGGTGGCGCACCGGCAGCATGTCCAGCATCCCTGCGTAGTCCAGCGGCGGCGGACCGGCGGCCAGCGGCGGCGGACCGTGCTCCGGCTCGAGCCGGTCACCGAGCGCGGACTCGCCGAGCACCAGCTTCACCACCGCGACCGGGGTGCCGTCCTGCCTGCTGCCCTCGGCCCGCACCGTCCACCGGCCGGGGCCGTCGGGTTCCGCCGTGACGTCCAGGCAGATCTCGTCGCCGCGCAGCATCGGCGAGAGCCAGCGCCCCGAGACGACGTGCAGCAGGTTCAGCGGTTCGGCGGCGCCGACGACGGTGGTCGTCGCCTGGCGCAGCGCTTCGAGGACGAACACCGCGGGCAGCAGGGTGAGCCGGGGGAAGTGGCCCGGCATGTACGGGTCGAGCGGGTCGACCGTCTTGTAGGCGCGAAACCGCGGCCGCGGCGACCCGGCCAGCACCTCAAGCCGGTCGACCGCGCGCAGCGGCTTCGCGACGTCGAGGGTGTCCGGGACCGTGCGCACGGGCCCGGCGACGGTCACAGGAACCACACCTGGTCGTAGTCCGGCCAGCGCCGGGCCAGCGCGGCCGGGTCGAGGCCGGTCACGCCCGGCACCAGCCGCTCGGCCGGGAAACCGAGCTCCCGCAAGGCGGATTCGTCCACCAGCACGCCGATCCCGTCGGCCACCAGGTCGCGCACCGAGCGCCGGTAGTCCGGCAGGGTGTCGATGCGCAGCCCGCCCAGCTCCAGGGAAGGGCGATAGGTGTCGTCGTCGACGGCCATCGTGACGGCCGGGCCGCGCAGGGCGAGGTCGACCTGGTCGAACTGCGCGTGCAGGTCCAGCAGGCCGTACATGGCGTCGAAGAACTGCGCTTCGACGGCGCCGCGGTAGGCGCGGTCGATCACGCTGAGCACTCGCTGGGTCATCAGGCTCCCCCGAGGTAAAGGGTTCGTTTCGCCGCGGCCATCGTGGCCGCGAGCCGGGCGGGTGAGCGGCGCCGCACCTGCGGGAGGTGCTGGGTGGCGCCGCGCTCCTCACTGCACGCCGTACAGCCGATCCAGCCGAACCGGCCGGCGCCTGCCTCGATCATCCGCGCGGCGATCGCCGCCGTCGACGGGTAACTGCCCCCGGGGTCACGGGTGTTGACGAGCTTGGTCTCACCGTGCGTGGTCTGGGTCAGCATCGTGGCGTAGCCGCAGGCCCAGAAGCGCACCGAGCCGCCTTTGTCCAGCACCGCCTGGGAAAGCCGCAGTGCGGAGGTGATCACGTCGCTGGAGTGCGGGGCCGCGGTCACCACCAGCAGCAGGTCCCACATCCGCCGTTCCAGCCCCGTGCCGGTCTTGGTTTCGGTCGAGCCGGTCATCAGTGCCACACCGCCCGGCAGTCCACATCGGACAGTGCGTCGGCCAGCGCGTCCATCCCGGCGGGCTTGACGTGCGGGGAAAGCTGGGTGGCGCCCAGCGCGCGCTGGGCCGCGGAGAAGTCGTCCACCAGGATCTCCACGCCCGCGGCGGCCAGCTGCTCGATCTCGGGCACCGCCGTGCCGACCGCGGCCAGCACGCCGTCCTCGACGAGGTAGACCCGCACGCCGTGGCCCGCCTCGGCGAGCGCCACGGCGTCGCGCAGGAAGGTCGCGGCGTTCGGGCCCGACCAGTTTCCCTTGCTCTCGACCAGCAGATAGGAAATGGAGTCCGGGGTGTGGGCGAGCCTGCCGGTCATCAGGCCGACAGCTTTCGGGCCAGCAGGTCGCAGACGTCCGGGAAACGCCGGATCGTGATGATCTCGCTCTCGGCGATCTTGATCCGGTAACGCTGTTCGAGGGTGACGGCGAGCTCGAGCGCCAGCACGGAATCGACCTGCATCTCCTCGATGAACAAGGCCTCGTCGGTCAGCGCCGACGGCTCCACGTCGAGGGTGTCCGCCACGAGTTCCCGAAGCTCCGACCTGTCCACTGTGGTTTCGACGCTCACTGGTTCCCTTTCGTCGGAGGGCGAATTGACTTTCCCGTTCCCTTTTGACAGCGGGAACACGCGATGCCGATCGTAGGGCGGGGAACCGGGCCCGGACGGTCACTGCAGGTACTTGCAGTGCGCTCCCCTGCCCGCGCGCGAGCAGGGGAACCTGCTTCTGTCGGCACTTCGCCGGCCGAGGGTGGAACTGGGGTGCGCTGGTGGCGGTCGTGGTCACGGGACTCGGGGCAGTGAGCTGTTTCGGCGGCGGCGTGCCCGCGTTGTGGGACGGCCTGCTCCGTGCGGACGCCGAACCCGTTCCGGCGCCGGAGGACTGCGGGCTGGCGAGCAGGCCGAACCTGTATCCCGCCACCGGTTTCGCCGACCCCACCTCGGGTGGCCGGACCACCGCGATGGCGCTCGCCGCGGTCGCGGAGGCGATCGGGCACAGCGGCCTCACACCAGGGGACCTGCTCGACGCGGGACTCACCGTCGGCACCTCGCTCGGCGACATCGACCTGGCCGAGGCGGCCGGGTCGGGCGCGGTCGCCGTGCACACCGTCGCCGCCGGTGTCGCGAGCGGGTTCGGGATCGGCGGGCCCAACCACACGCTGTCCACCGCTTGTTCGGCGGGCGCCTACGCGGTCAGCTGGGGCGCCGAACTGATCGAGACCGGCCAGGCCGACGTCGTCATCGCCTGCGGCAGCGACGCCTTCTCCCGCGTCGCGGTCGGCACGCTGCACCGCTTCGAACTGCTGGACAGCACGCATTGCAGACCGTTCGACGCCGAGCGCGGCGGCATGGTCACCGGCGAGGGCGCCGCGGCCGTGGTGCTGGAATCCGCCGAGTCGGCGCGACGCCGGGGAGCCGAGGTGATAGTCGAGCTCGCCGGACACGGCTGGAGCTGCGACGCCCACCACCCGATGGCACCGGAACCCTCGGGCGGGCAGCTGAGCCGCGCGGCGGGCGAAGCACTCGCGGGCACGGGTGCACCGCCGGGCGCGGTCGTGTTGCACCGCAACGGGGTCCAGCTCAACGACACGGTCGAGAGCATCGCGGTCGCCGCCGCCTTCGACGAGCTGGCGGCGGGCGGCGCCGCCGGGGTCGCCGGGTACGCACCGAAAGCGGTGCTCGGCCACACCGCGGGCGCCGCCGGGGTGTTCGGCTGCGTCATCGCGGCGCTGATCCTGCGCCACGGACTGGTGCCACCGAACGCCCACGTGCGCACCCTGGATCCGGACTGCCCGCTCATCGTGCCGCTGGGCGGGCCGGTCCCGCTGGACCGACCGGCCGTGCTGGTCAGCGGGACCGGCTTCGGCGGGAACAACGCGGCACTGGCCTGGAGGAGGGCGTCATGACCGTCATGATCACCGGCGTGGGCGCGATCGTCGCCCGCGAACGGACACCGGACTGGTTCGACCCCGCCGAGCACCTCGGGCGGCGCGGCTGGAAGTACCTGAGCCCGGCCACCCGTTACCTGCTGGCGGCGGCCAACCAGGCGCTCGGCCGGGCGCACGGGGATCCGGTGGCCGCCGAGCCGCCCGCCGAGCGGCTCGGCGTCGTCACCGGCACCCAGTACGCCATCGCGGACGTGCACCGGCGGATGAACCACACGCTGCGCACCGAAGGAGCGGGCGGCCTCAGCCCGGCCGAGGTGCCCGCGTTCTCGATGAACACCCCCGGCAGCCAGCTCGCGATCACGTTGAAGGCCCGAGCTTTCTGCGTCACCCTGACCAATCCCGCCACCGCGGGGCTCGAGGCCGTGCTGTTCGCGATGTCGGCGCTGCGCACCGGCCGGGCCGATCGGGTGGTGGCCACCGCGACCGAGCAGGTGCCCGACGGCCTCGGACTCGACGGGGCCGCCGCGGTGACGCTATCCGCCGCCCCCGGCGGGATCGCCGAGCTCACCGGCGGGTTCTCCCGGTTCGTCGCGCGCGGCCAGGACGGCGTGCTCGACCCGGTCACGCTCG
>NZ_JAYMZS010000019.1:4498-107666 GCF_035828755.1 Amycolatopsis sp. H20-H5
CTTTGGCAGCGGCGACACCGGGGACGCGGCTCGTCGTCAACGGCCCGGCCGCGGCTTCGGAGCTCGTAGCGGCGTTGCTTTCGGACGTCGGCGTGCCGTCACGGGCGACGGAAGCGCGGCACTGCGCGGTGTCCGGCCTGCTGAGCCTGACCGAGCTCGTCGACGGCGGGCCCACGCTGCTGGTCTCGGTTTCCGAACACGGCCACCTCGCCGCACTCGCGATCAAATAAACTGAGCAAAAGGTTACGCACTATGGCGAAGGACATTTTGACCGCGTCATTCGCTGACGGATAAGCTGGCTTTATGACCACAACACTGGCCCCGGCGAAAACGCGACCGGCGCTGCTGCGGAAAATAGGCGGCTACGGTGCCGCCATCTCGGTGACACCGTATCTCGTCATCAAGATCGCGTGGACGTTCGGGCTTTTCCTGCCGACCGAGCAAATGGGCCAGGCGAATTGGCGCGCGATCAACGCGACCACCGCGCTCCTCACCCTCGTCGGGATCATGCTGGCGCTGGCGTTCAGCAGGCCCTGGGGTGAGCGGCTGCCCGCGTGGCTGGTGACCCTGCCGGTGTGGGTCGGCACCGGCCTGCTCGTGCCGATGCTGTTCCTGGTGCCGATCCTCGGCCCGGCGGCCGTGGTGCGCGACAAACAAGCGGGTGCCAGCACTGACACCTGGGCCTACGAACAGGTCTTCGTCATCGTGTCGCTGGTCGGCATCGGGATCGGCCTGCCGCTCGCGCTGGCCGGGTACGCCAGGGTCCGCTGGCCCGAGGCGCTGAGCGGGCCGCTCGACCGCGGCACCCCGCCCGGCGACACCCGCGAACTGCAGGTTCCGCTGGCCAGCCTGACCGCGGTGGGCTGTGTCCTGCTGGGCGTCACCAAGGTCTTCTGGACGCTGGGCGGCACGATCGGCCTCGACCCCTCCCGCCTCGGCAGCCGCGACCTCTGGTGGCGGCTACTGAGCCTGAGCACCGGCCTCTGGGCACTCGCCGGCGCCTGGGGCCTGCTCACCCTGGTCGCCCGGCGCGGATCGCGGCGGTTCCTGCCGCCGATGGCCCTGGCGTGGGTCTCGTCCGGAATGCTGTTCGCCTACAACCTGTTCTTCGCGATGCGCGCCGACTCCCAAGCCAGCCCGGAGCACCCGCTGGCCCGTGTCCTGACCACCGACGCGGGAATAGTCCTCGGCGTGCTGATGGCGATGCTCATCCTGCTGGTCCTCCACGACCGCCGCCGCGCCACCCACGCCGAATGACCCTGAAGGCCACCCTTGATGGCGCCCCCACGCGACGGCGTTAAACGCCGTCATGGTGGCCTTTCAGGGTCAGTCACGAAAGGCGGTGGCCGGGGCAGGCAGGGCGGAGATACGCCGGGGCAGCCGGTCCCACACCTCGGGCTCGTAGAAGTGCCCGCCGGGCAGCTCGGTCGCCTCGAAGTCGTTGTCCGCCAAGGCTTTCCACCCCTGCTCGATCTCCGCGAACGGCTCGGGCTCGGCGGTGCCGTAGAGGACTTGCAGCGGTACGGTGACCCGCCTGCCCGGTGTGTACCGGTAGGACTCGGTCACCACGAGGTCGGCCCGGAGCAGCTCGACCGCCAGGCCCCGCAAGTCCGGGTCGTGGGCGACCACCGGGGACATCTGGCCGAACTCCCGCATCCAGCGCACCAGCTCCACGTCGGAGTCACGCGCGTGCGGTGTCCGCGAGCCGGCGGGTTCGCGCAGGTTCGGGGCGGCGCCGCCGGACACCACGAGAGCCGCGGGCGGGGTGACGCCGAGCCGCTCGAGCCAGGCCGCGGTCTCGAACGCCACCCACGATCCCATGCTGTGGCCGAAGAGCACGTACGGCCGCTCGGCCAGCGGCGCGACCGCCGCCACGACGTCCTCGCACAACGCGCGCCAGTCCCGGGCGAAAGGCGTGGTGAACCGCGCCTCCCGGCCCGGGTAGCACACGAGGGCCAGTTCCACGTCCGGCGGCAGCTGGGTGGCCCACTTCCGGTACGGGGCGGTGCCGCCGCCGCAATAGCTCAGGCACACGAGCACCCGGCCGGCTTCCGGCCGCGGCGCCGGCCGGTGGATCGCGGCGGTGGCCCCCGTCTTCATGATCGTCCTCTCCGTTCGCCGGGTGCTGGGCCGTCCGATCAGGACGGCTGGGGGCTCGCGTCCATCTGGCGCACCAGACTCAGCGGCCGCATGTCGGTCCAGTTCTCGTTGATGTGGTCCAGGCAGGCCTGCCTGGTGTCCTGGCCGTGCGCCACGGTCCAGCCCGCCGGGATCTCGGCGAACGCCGGCCACAGCGAGTGCTGGTTCTCCTCGTTGACCAGCGCGTAGTAACTGGCTTCGTTGTCCTCGAAAGGATTGGTGGTCATACCCGTAGTCTCCATTCCTGTTCATGAAACACGACTCGCCCGGTCCACAGAATCAGTTCGGCCGACCTGTGTCCAGCCAAGAAATTTCATATAAGAATTCTCGATGTCCGGAGGAATCGTGAACCGCCCACACGGTCACGCTCCGGCGGTCCGCGCTAGACCGCGGACTGGCGGACCAGCGGCACCGGCGAGGAGCCAAGCTGGCCGCCGTACTGCTCGTCGGGCAGGTCCCGGATGTTGTCCATCAGCATCAGAACCGCGCGGACGGAGGACAGCACCATGCGTCCGTCGCCGGTCAGCCGCGCACCGCTGGGATGCCGGGTGAACAGCTTGAAGCCGAGGGACCGCTCCAGGCACTTGATCTGATAGGTGATCGCGGGCTGCGAATAGCCGAGCTGGCGCGCAGTGACGTCCATACGCCCGGTTTCCGCAATGGAGACGAAGGCCCTGAATTCACGTTCGTGCATTTTAACCCCCAGGTTAGAATGTTTTATGCGGCAAATATTTTAATAATCTTAGCAACCGGCAAGATACGAATACCTTGTTTTCAGGAAGCTGCATCCGCGCCGAATCAGATCAAACCCATTTGCGCGGCCAGCATCCCGGCCTGGAATCTGCTGCGCGCCTGCAGGGTGACCATGGACGAGGCGACGTCGTTGCGCACCGTCCGGACACTCACCCCGATCCGGCGGGCGATCGCCTCGTCGGTGAGCCCGTCGGCGAGCAGCCGCAACACTTTCTCGTTCCGCGCGCCGGACTGGTCCAGCAGCACCGGGCAGGTCGCGTGACGAAACTGCGTGCCACGTTCCCACAGCCGCAGGGCGTGCTCGACAAGCGAGTCGCGCTCCGGCGTGCGGCCCTGCACCACCCGGGCGGTGCCCCGGGGATCGATCATCACGACGACGCTGCGGTCGACGATCACCATGCGGTACGGGACATTCGGCAGTGTGCGCGGCGCGGCGTGGCGCGCGGCCAGCCAGCGTGCGTGCGTGACGACGTCCAGTCCGTCGAGCACCGCGGGCCCCCACACCTGACGCAGCACCGCCCCACGGCGCAGCGCCGCTTCGGCGATGTGCGGCGCGAACTCGAAGGAGCCCGCACGCCACCGCGGCACCACGAGCACGATCTCCCGCCGGACCGTGGCGACCAGCCGCTCGACGAGCGAGGTCACGGCGTCGGCGCTGTCGAGGTGGGCCTCGTCGCCCGTCCACTCGACGGCCCGCTCGTGCAGCGAGATGAACCGGGCCACCGCCGCGGGCTGCGGCATTTCCGCCGCACTCGCGTTGTCGCGAAGCCGCCGGATCGTCAGTGTCGGCAGCGCGAGACAAGGCTCGACGGCCCGGATCGCGTCAGTGTCGTCCGCCGACTGCGCCAGGACCCGTTCCCGGCGCAACTCCTCGGCGAGTTCACGGGCCGCGGGCTCGGGCATGGCCAGCTCGGCGGCCAGCTCCCCGAGCCGCCACCGCGGCCTGCTCAACGCCACCCGGTACATCAGCTCGGCCACCGGGTGCAGGCCGATGGCCCACTCCGCGACCGTCTCGACGCCCGGCTTGGACCTTTCTACTGCTGTTAGAACATTACTGACCATCGTCCCCATCCGAAGTCTTGAATGCTCGTACCACGAAAAGTGGTTCTGGAAGAAGATTACAACAGTAATAGATGCTAGGGAGCGTGGTGACTGAAGTCAACAGGTCTCCGCAAGCAAGTTGACTCCGGTCAACATCTCTGACCTGCAGGAATACAGAGAGGAGCGACCAATGACCAGTCAGTGAAGACTGCTGACAGCAGTCATGACAAGGTGGTGACGACACGGTGATGCTGGCACGGCGGTCATGGCACAGCGGCGCTGGCAGAACACTCAGTGCGAGCGGACCTCGTCGATCTCGCGCCAGATCTGCGACGCGAGCCGGTACAGGTCGAGCTCCTCGCAAAGGTTCGCGGCCGACCGGAAGGCCGTCACCGCCTCCTCGATCCGCTCGAGCCGGCACAACGCGCGGGCCCGGGTGATCCGGAGCCTGACCAGCGCCGAACCCGGCAGGTCGGCGGGCTCGCGGGTGCTGAGCTCCAGCGCCTTCGCCGGGTCGCCGACCGCCAGCGCGAACCGGGCCTCGACCAGCTGCATCTGGCTGGCCTCCCCCGGCACGTCGACCACGGAAAGCGTGGCCTGGGCGCCGCGCATGAACTGCTCGATCTCGGCGAGATCGGCTTCGGTGTCGGCGTCGAGCAGTGCCGACGCCGCGGCACGGGAGAACTTGGCCCACTCCCACAACGGCGTCGCGGGCGTCGCGAGCATCTCCTTGGCGTACCGGAAATGCCGCTCGGCCTGCTTGGGCTCGCCGATCCGCGCGAACGCGACGCTCGCGGCCCAGTGCGCGCGCCCGAGTACGGGCCGCCGGTCGAGCTTTTCCGCGATGTCGATCATCTGGTCGATGAGCTTCGGCAGCTCCGAGACGGCGCCCGACTCACACCGGATGGAGACCAGCACACCCAGCGCGCGCACGTGTTCGCTGGTGGAACCGAACGAGGTGGCCTTGATGTCCTCAGCGGCCTTCTCCGCGAGCTCGGACGCGTCACTCATCCGGCCGCCGTCACGGGCGGCCGAAGCGCGGTCGACCGCGACCTTCACCATCACCTCCGGTACGCCCACCTGCTCGGCGAGCACGGCGACGTCGGCGAGCAGGCGGCCCCGCTCCTGGTGCTCGGACTTGAGGACCAGCACCTCGTGCAACGCGATCCCGTACTCGAGCGCCGAAACGGTCGCCCCGTCCCGGTTCGCAGCCTCGTAGGCGTCACGGAACCGGACCTCGGCGTCATCGAGATCACCGAGGTCAAGCGCACTTTTGGTCATGATGTCGAGGACGAGCCGCCCAGCCAGGTCGCCGGAGTCCTCCGTGAACGGGGTCGTCGACCCGACCAGCTCCTGGAGCGGCACCTCGAGCGACTGCGCCAGCCGGACCGCCACCTCGAGGGTCGGCACCCTGGCGCCGGACTCGAGCAGCGAGATATAACTGGGGTTCACCACGCCGTCAGCGACGTCCCGCTGCGAGAGGGAGCGTCGTTCCCGCAGCTGACGCAGACGCTGACCAAACTCGGGCTGGCGAATGCTGCCCAGGCCCATCCTTTGCGCCCCCTCTGTAGACGTGAGAAACCTTCGGTCATGCGGCTCTTACTGTAGTCATAGCTGTCAACTCCGCCGACGCCCCTCACCGGTCACAGACCAGCTCGCGGCACTGTTCGCCGTCGAAGCAGGTCAGGACACCGTGCCCGAAGGCACGGAGCGGCCACCCACGGTCATGGGAAGCGCTCGGGAAAGGGGCCCCGGCCGGAGCGAGCTCAAGTTTCGTTCGGTGGCACGTTATTGGCCGGGACGTTCTTCGTCCCGGCCGGTAACGCCGCCACTTGAGGGTATCGGGTGGTCGTGGCTCTGTCAGCAGGAGATCTTCGACGAACACAGCCCCCAGGACTTGTTCGAGAAGGTGAGCAGGAACCGCGAAGATTCACGCCCCAGTCAACCGCACCGGGTTCCCGCTCGCTGTGCTGATCCCGCCGCCGACAGCCCCGTCGATCCACCGTTGAGCAGCGGACGAACGCGAGCCAGGTCATCACTCGGGTGATGACCGGTGGGTCAGTGCCCCCAAGGCCAGTCGCTGCCGGGTTGGTCCACGGACAGGGCCAGGGTCGCGTGCGGGCCGGGCTGCACGATCCACGGCCAGTCACTGCCCTCCACCTGGGCCACCACGTGACCGGCGGATGCCGCCGAGTGCGCGGCGGCCGGGCTCGCGGCGGCCGAGGCCGTTCCGGCTGTCCAGCTCAGGCCGGTCACCAGCAGAAGGGCCGCGGCCGTCGAGAGGGTGGCCGTGACTCCCCACATCGCGACGCGGCGGAGTGACTTACTCGGGTCATTTTCAATGTTTACTGAAGTCATAGTCATAGTTCTAGCCGACCGTTCCCCCGGTGGCAACACCTCTGCCGATCTGGCAGAAACTGTTGCGTGATTACCTGTTCAGCCGCAGATCCCAGCTGCACCGGGCAGCCAGGTTGAAACGCGCCGTACGGACGATCGGCACGTCGCCCGGCGACGGGCGGTGACCGGCTGTCAGCATCTCGACCGCGCCCAGCTCGTGCAGCGTGGCGACCACGCTCTCGGCACGGGCCGGCGTCATGCCCGGCCCCGGCTCGGACTCGGCGAGCGCGGTCACGCAGTCGTCCACTTGGCGGCCGCCGTCAAGACTCCGCCAGAGCCGGACGACCTCCTCGGTCGTCTGATAGCCCTGACCAGGGCCCAAGAGCGTCCAGGCGTCCGAAAACCGGACCGCGGTGAAGTAAGGGCTGCGGCGCGGGGCCCCCTCGGGCAGCACGCCGGTCGTCGCCGGGGGCGCGGGCAGCGTGGACGGTTTCTGCTCCCAGCCCTCGATCGAGCACCACGAGATGAGCAGGTTGGCCACCATCAGGCGTTCCTCGATGATGGCGCGCACCCGCGCGGGCGGGGGCGGCTGGTCGACCGGGAAGGACCAGTTGACCAGCCGCCACAGGTACGGGAACCACGGGACGGTCACACGGGATCTGGCGAGCATGCGGAACAGGAAATTGCCGTCGGTGACGAAATCGCCCGTCGCGGCGAGCGCGGCCTCGCAGCCGCAGAGCAGACCCGCGGTGGACATCGTCCATGCGGTGAAAAGATCACCGGAAAGCATCGACCGGAACGCGTCGGCGGCACAGGCCGCGAACGCGAGGGCACGGCGCGTGATCAGCATCTGCCGGACGGTGTCGTGGTCGATCGCGTCGAGTTCGGCCTGCCAGCGCGACGAGACGACCAGCCGGTGACCGGTGACCAGCTGGATGAGCTCACGCACCCGGTCGCCGTCCACGGCGAGCTGCGGGCTGCTCGTCGTCGTCGCGTGATAACCGGCCGTCAGCGAGACCAGCTCCGAAACCCGCGACTCGGAGAGCGCGGTGAACCGCAGCGGCATGCCGTCGACCTCGTACACGACGTCGGCCACGGGCAGCGAGTCACCGACGACGTAGAGGTCGATCGTCTCGTTGACCAGCCCGAGCCCCGCCGCGCGATCGCCGCCCACGAGCACCAGCTCGTCCATCCCGGACAGGTCCCGCACCGCGTGCGCGGCCGCGTCGAGCTGGGCCTGGGTGAAACCTACGTAGGGCGAGTGCCAAGGGTAACCAGACATGGAGAAGGGTGCATACCCCATCCGTAAAGCCCTCCGCTCGATCAACTAGACCAGGAGGCGGACGGCATGAGCCGCCCGCCTGATCCACCCCCAGGTGGAGATCTGGCGTGGTCCCTGCTGAGACCTGCCGGGCGAGCACCGGACGACGTGCTGGGTCGACGTGACGGCGGTAAACGGGGCGATCCGTAGTCGAGCATTTTGTTTGAAAAAGCAACAAAAGAACAAGACCTGAACGGAGTTATAACGGATTCATTCGTTGCCGTGCCTTACCAAACTGTGCCTTTACCGAACTGCGCCTTACCAAAGAGTGCCCCATGTCGCCGCCTTGCCGACTCAAAAACTCGCCAACACCAACCGACAGGGGCATGCTAGCACCCGATCAGCGCGGAGTCCGGCGGGCGGACGAAATACGCCACAGCCCTGCCCGTGCGGTGATGATCCGTGATCGGACGGGCACCCGGAGCCAACCCTGACCGGGGACTTCCTTGACTGTTCAACGATCACGGGCCGGCTCTTTACCGAGACGATATCCCGGCACGATGTATCGTTCCTTGCCGCCGGAAATGTGAAAGCAGTTCGCCGGTCGGCAAACACCTCTCCCCCGCACAAACGGGAACACCACACCGGCTCTCGGAATACACTCCGCTGCCACAAATCGGCCACTCGGCCGAAAGCGACGGGCGACGAGAACCCACGAATGGCCTACTCGGATCCGCTCCGCCGCTCGGGCACCGCGATCTCCACTACCCGCAGCAACCTGCCCGGCCACCGGATCACCCGGACGCCGGATCACCCGCCACGCTTGATCTTGCGCCAGCCACCGGCCCGGTTGTCGGCGATGATGTGCCGGAGCATCGCGGTCAACGCGGGGGCGTTGACCGGCTCGTCCCGCCGGTAGGCAACCGTCCTGGCGGTCTTGTTTTCGTGGCCCGCGGTGATGATCCCCTCCGGGTCGGGGACGATCGCGCCGTCGTAGAGGAACACGTTGACGTGGTCTTTCGCCGCCAGCAGGGCGCAGACGTTGCCCTGCAGCACAAAGTACGGGCGGTTGGTGCGCTTGATGGTCTCGACGACCTCGGGATCGGCGGCGTGCACCAGTTCGCGGACCTGACGGCAGAGGGCCTGCTGCCACTCGGGCAGGCCGTCGATGTAGTCGTCGACGCGCGGATCAGGGGTGTAGGTCACGGTGTTCCTCCTGACGATGGCGGGCCTGCCCGTGGTGGACATCCTCACCCAGGACGTCGCGGCGGGCCTGCCGGATTCGACATCCCGCCCCAGGAACCCGCCCCAGGAACCCGCCGCCAGGAAACCCCCGCCGGTTCAGCGCACGGCGGCCAGCACGTGGTCGTCGCCGACCTGCCACAGCGGCGCGACACCGCCGAACCCCGCGGACCGCAGCAGTTCGACGTGGTCGCCGACGGTGCACCCGTTGCCGTGGTGGCTCTGCTGCCCGCCCTCCCCCGCGGCGCGGGCGGCGCCCACGCGCTCGGCGCGGGCCCGTGCGAGGCCCGCGACCCGCGGGTCGGCGAGGACACCGCTCCACCAGTCGCGCCATTCCTCGTTGTCCTGGACGCCGGCCCTGGCGGCCCGGCGATCGCGGACGGTCGTCGCGAGCCGGTCCATCCGCTCGTCGCCGAACCCGAGGTGGTCGCCGTTGACCAGGACACCGCCGCGGGTGATCAGGGTCCCGAGCGTGCGGTAGAGCGCGGCCAGCCGGTCGGTCGGCAGCCAGTGCAGGGCGGTGGTGGACACGGCGGCGTGGACGGTCCGCGGCACCGCGTCCGGCCAGGTGGTTCCGCCGAGATCGGCGTCGACCCACTCGATCCGCTCGCCGTAGTGGGCGCGCGCCAGGCCGAGCAGCAGCGGATCCGAGTCGATGCCGATGATCCTGGCCGAGGGAAGCCGCTCGTGCAGGCGGGCGGCCAGCGAACCCGGGCCGCAGCCGAGGTCGAGCACGACCGGTTCGGGCACTTGCTCCAGCGCGGACTCGACGACGTCGCAGAGCACGGTGAAGCGCTCCTCGCGGTCGGCGACATAGCGCTCCTGCTGCACGTCCCAGCGGTGCAGCCAGGTCGCGGCCGCTTCACTCGATACGGTTGTGACGTTGACGGTGTCCACCATGACCACTCCAGTCACTGTCTATATGATGATTGCCAGTGACGACGCTAGAGCCCGATGAGGTAACTGGTCAAGTGAACTTCGACAGTCACACGAGCGACGTGGTCGCGACCACGGTCCTGGCGGTGAACCTGGTGACCCCCGGGCACGCGCTCGGCCGCGAGTACCGCCCCGCCGCCGCCGACGACGAGCTGCGAGAGCTGACGCGGGATTCCCGGCAGGTAGCGGAGGTGTCCGCGGACGAGCTCGACCGCTTCCGCGACTACGCCGTCCACCTGCGGTCGGTGTTCGCCGCGGTGGACGCCGGGCGGGTCGACGACGCCTGCGCGCTCACCAACGCACTGCTGCGGGAGACCCGGGCAGCCCCGGTACTGGCCAGGCACGACGACGAACCCTGGCACCTGCACTTCCACGCCACGGACGCCGGCTGGGCCCGCAGCTGGGCCGCGGCGATGGCGACCGCGCTCGCGGTCGTGCTCGGGAACCCCATGCAGGACAGGCTCGGGGTGTGCACCGCCCCCGCCTGCGACCGGGTGCTGGTCGACACCTCACGCAACGGGACCAAGCGATTCTGTTCCACCGCCTGCCAGAACCGCGTCAAGGCCACGGCTTTCCGGGCCCGGCGCCGGGACTGACCCGCCGCTCACACGGCCTAGACTGCGGGCACCGAAGACAGGGGTTCCGGATGGCTGTGCGCAGTGCCGTGTTCCACCGCGTGGTGGATGCGCTCGACGAGGTCGAGCGCGCGGAGGGCAACGAGTACACGGCGTTCAGCGTGCGCGGCAAGCGGTTCGGGTACTACTGGCCGCGGACCGAGACTGTCGGGCTGAAGCAGACGTTGACCGAACAGCAGGCGCTGGTCTCCGAGCGTCCCGCGGTCTTCGAGGAGCAGTTCAGCTCGGGCGGGTTCGGCTGGGTTGTCGTCCACCTGGCCGGAATCGACGCGGACGAGCTCGCCGAGCTGGTCTACGAGGCGTGGCGGCTCTCCGCGCCGGAGGAACTGGTCGCCGAGGCACCGTTCTCCCGCTGACACCGTCCCGCTCACTCGGAGCTAGCGCAGCCGGGTGAGATATCCGTTGTCCAGCAACCACAGCACGGTGAGCCGCGCCGGCGCGCCGGGCACGAGCGAGCCGACCAGCTGGTACTGCACACCGCCGCCGGTCTGGTAGAACCACGGCGCGATGGGCCCGGCGTCGACCTGGAACGCCTTGGCCACCTGGTAGACGTGGTAGTTGCACCCTTCGGCGGGGGTGCCGACGAGGTTCTGCGGCGGGATCGACCGGGTCGTGTACGGAAGTCCTTCCGGCGCAAGGAAAGCGCCGAATTCACTACCATAGCGGTCGATCCGGCGTCCCAGCCGCAGTGTCCGGTGCGCCTTGACCGGGTCGCCTGCCGGTGTCAGCACGTACCCGTCCTGGGGCGGGTACTTCCACGAACCCGCGACCGCGTCGTAGTAGACGGTGAAAAACTGTTCCGCGGGGCGGTTTCCCGTCCGGCTGTAGCCGAAGAGTTGCCTGCCGACCGGGCCTGCGACAGGAGTCTGCTCCGGGCCGAGTCTGCGGTCGCCGTGGTACAGCGAGGCGGAACATTCGTCGAGGCTGGCGGGCGCGGCCTGTGCGGGCGTGAACCCCACGAGGGTCGCGGTCAGCACCACGGCGGCCAGTGAGGCCAGTCGACGAGTCCATCTCATGGGAGACCTCCGGAGTCAGGCAACCTTGACGGTCGCTGACGTTAGCGTCGCCCGGCGTCTGCCCGGAATGCCCTCGAAGGCGGTTCACCTGTTCGTATTTCACGCGGGAACCGTTGGTAACACTGAGGATTCGCGACCGAGGGCCGGCTCACTCCGTCGAATGATCCACTGCTGCACCCGGGAAGACCGGGGTGAGGGCGCGCTCGCGGATCAGCTGCAGCGCGCTGGTCAGATCGTCGACCCAGGGAACGGCCAGCTCCGAGAACCGCGCCCAGCCGGGACCCGCGACGCAGACCTCGAACCCGCGGCGCTGGAGCCGCTGCACGAGCAGGTCGTCCGCGCTGTTCGCCGACATCGACCACAGCACCACCACGGCCGGGTCGAGCTTCAGTGCCATCCCGATCGTCGTCTCGGGCGGCACCATCTGGCGGAGGAACACCGCGGGCACGCCCTGGTCGACCAGGGCGGCCCGCAGCACCTCCATCGGCAGCGAGTGGCGCTCCTCCGGGCAGCAGGCCAGCAGCACGGAGCGCCCGGCCATCGTCTCGCGGAGCGGGCCGAGGTAACGCTCGAGCGCGCACGAGATCTCGTCGGTCAGCGCCCAGTCGGCCTCGAAACACAGGTCACCGCGTATCCAGCGCTCACCGAGGTTCCGCAGCACCGGCACCAGGACCTCGCTCCAGGTGGCGACCGGCCCGTTCATCGCGAACGACTCGTCGAGCAGCCCGGCCATGGAGGCGAACCTGAGCTCCTGTGCCGCGTCGGCAAGCTCGATGACGCTCTCCGAGGCCGACACGCCCTCGACCACGCGGCCCGCGAGCGCGACCGCGGCCGCCTCGCGTGCCTTCGCCCCGCGTTCGATGAGCCGCTGCATGTGCTGGAGCCGCTTGACGTCGACGTCGGAGTACCGGCGGTGCCTGCCGTCCGAGCGCACCGAGGGGCCGATCCCGTACCGGGCGTCCCAGCTACGCAAGGTGACCGGGGAGACGCCGAGCAGCTCGGCGACCTTCCCTGGCGTCCACAAACCGGGTACCGCGGTGGTGGCGGCATCGACGTCCATGAGCACCTACGATCCCTGACAGCTGGTCCACGGTGTGGCCAAGGTAGGAGCGTACCTCGGGTTTTGCCACCCGAGGGCGTTCGGTGCTCTGTGTCAGATGACGCAGACCACCGAGGCCGGACTCGGCATCGTGGACACATGAGCCCGACTTCGGCGAATCGCCCCGCGACGAAGCGGACCCGTTCTGTGCCCATGATTCCGGAGCACGGCCTGTTCGCGCTGCTGCTCGACCTCCTGCTCACCGTGGTCCCGGCGATGGCCGTGGCGATCGCGCTGACCACCCCGGGCGGTTTCCGCCTCAAAGAGAGTTCTTTCCTGATCACCGCGGTGATCGCCCTGCTCTTCGTGTCGTTCGTCCACCACGTGCTGGTGCAGCGGCTCCTGGGGGCGACCGTGGGCAAGACGCTGTTCGGGCTGCGGCCGATCGACCGCTACTTCGGAGACCGGCTGAAGCTCGGCGAGCTGGTTCAGGACGCGGGCGAGGGTGAGCCCGCCGAGTCCGGCGCCGACGATCATGATGGGGCGCTGGGTGGCCATGTGTCGCTCCTCGCGGGTGGCAGGGGGGTGTGCAGGATGCCGGTGATCAGCGTGTGGAGGCCCCACGAAAGCCGGTCCCCCGGCGCGCCCGAGATCAGCTGGGCGGACAGGGCGGCGACGTGCGGATGGGTGCGGGCGGACGCCTCGTGCAGCGTGCGGGCAAGGGTGTCCCACTCGTCTTGAGTGTCGGCGGACCGGTCGTGGCCGGCATGCTCGGCGGCCGTCGCCGTGGCGAGCTGCAGGAGCACATCGACGCCCCAGGCCGCCTGGTCGCCGGGGACGCCGCCCTCGGCGAGCAGCGCCAGCAGCGTCTCGATCAGGTTCAGGTAGTGCTCGCCGCTGGGACGGGCCGTGAGCGCGGCGCGGGCGAGGCCGGGATAGGCGAAAAGCATGGCGGTGTAGGCGGTGAGCAGCTTCTCGAGACGGACGCGCCAGTCACCTTCGGCCGTCACGGGCTCGACGGTGCCGAGCAGCTCGTCCAGGATCGCCGCGTGCAGCTGGGCGGTGTTGCGGAAGTAGACGTACAGCGAGGCCGGTCCCGTGTCGAGCTCCTGCGCCAGGCGGCGCATGGTCACCTTCTGCAGGTCCTCGGCCCGCAGCAGGTCAACGGCGGCGGCCACGATGCCCGCCCTGGTCAGCGCTGGTTTGGCAGGCCGCTCGCGGCGGCTGCGGGGGGTGGAAGGACCTGTCATGCCGCCAGTCTAGCGAACATGTTCGTGACGAACATGTTCGTCACTTCTCGCGCCGCGACGGGCCTACGATGCGAGCCGGGCAGTCACCAAGCCGAGGACCACACGAATGAGCGACGAACGGGCCGCCGCGCGGCTGCGGCCGTTGTACGCCGCCGGTTTCGTGACCGCGTTCGGCGCGCACAGCATCGCCGCCAGCCTGGGCACCTACACCCATGGCGAACACGCTTCCCTGCTGACGCTCGGCCTGCTGCTGGCCGTGTACGACGGCGTCGAAGTCGTCCTCAAACCCGTGTTCGGCGCACTGGCCGACCGCGTCGGCCCACGGCCGGTCCTGCTGGGCGGACTCGTCGCGTTCGCCGTCGCGTCCGCGGCCTTCGTGATCGCGGGGAACCCCGCCGCGGTCGGGCTGGCCCGGTTCGGCCAAGGCGCGGCGGCCGCGGCGTTCTCCCCGGCGGCGGGCGCGCTCGTGGCGCGACTCTCGCCGAAAACGGGGCAGGGACGGGCTTTCGGCGGCTACGGCGCGTGGAAGAGCATCGGGTACACCCTGGGTCCGCTGCTGGGCGGAGTCCTCATCACGCTCGGCGGATTTTCGTTGTTGTTCGGCACTCTCGCCGTACTCGCGTCGGCCGTCGCCTGCTGGGTGCTGCTGGCGGTCCCCGCGGCGGCGCCGTTGCCCCGCGCCCGCCAGACCGTGTTCGACCTCGCCCGCAGGCTGGGTCACCCGAGCTTCCTGCGGCCCACCGCCACGCTGGCCGGAACCACCGCCGCACTGGCCGCCGGAGTCGGTTTCCTGCCCGTGACCGGCGCCGCGACCGGGCTCGGCCCCGTGTCCACCGGCGCGGCCGTCTCCTTGCTGGCCGTGTGTTCCGCGCTGGTCCAGCCCTGGTCAGGACGCGCTCGCGACGCGGGACGCCTCCACGACGGCGCGGGGATGGCCACCGGACTCGCGCTCACCGCCGCCGGGATGGCACTGGCGGCCTTCGTCCCCGGCATCGGCGGCGTCCTGGCCGCCGCGGCGTTCATCGGCGTGGGGGTAGGCCTGGCCACCCCCCTCGGCTTCGCGCACCTCGCCACCGTCACCCCGCGGGAACGGCTCGGCCAGACCATGGGCGCCGCCGAGGTCGGCCGCGAACTCGGCGACGCCGGCGGCCCCCTGCTGGTGGGCGCCCTCGCGACGGCGGCGACCCTCGGCACCGGCTTCCTCGGACTGGCCGTGCTGCTGCTGGTGACAGCCGCCGCCGCGTCGGGCCTCCGCACACCACCCCGACCAGCCGACTGACACCCCGGTCTCGCCGTGGTCCCAGAAGTCCCTGAAGGCCACCATGAGGGCGTCTAGGTCCCTCATGGTGGCCTTCAGGGACAACCGCCAACGGCCGTGTCTCGTTCACCCGGTTCCAGCGGCGAAGGTTTAGGATCGCGGGGCCGGGGCTATCCTCACTGCGGCCCGCGCAACCCGGGATCCCGGTGGACGGCACCCGGAACGAACTGCCATCAGGAGCAGTCATGAGCACTGTCGAACCCGTGACAAACCCCTCGAACGGACGAGAGTTCACCTGGCTGTCCGCGGACCAGCCATCACCCGAAGCGGTGGCGGACCGGTGACCGGCGCCGCGCCTCGGTGGGTGTCACAGGACGTCGAAGTGCCCGAGCGGATGCTGACCCTGACGTACCGGGTCGCGACGAGCCTCGGCCGGTCACCCCGGCAGAGTGCCCGCTTGTACCACCGCGTCGTCGGCGCGCGGACCGGCCTGGCGACCGAGCGGGCCGGAACGGACTCCGGCCGCCGGACCCGGGCGCGGGTGCTGGTGGCCCTCGAGGCGGAACTGGCTCCCCACACCCAGCGTTCCCGGCTGGACGCGGCGTTGCACGACGCCGTCCTGCTCGACGAGCTGACCCTGCTGCCCCCGCGACAGCGGTTCACCCTGTGGTCCGCGGCGCTGGCCCACGACACGGTCGCCGACATCGCCACCCGCACCGGCTGGACCCCGGCCCAGGTCGCCCGCCTGCTGCGATCCGCGCTCAAGACCGTGACGGCGCACGCGCAGCCCTGAAGCAGCCTCAGGCGGGCGCGTAGACGTGCGCCCAGTCCACTTCGTATACCGCGGACCGCATCCCGGAGCCGAAGAAGTTGTCCAGCTGGATGGTCTGGTGCATCGACGGCGCGCACTGGATGCAGTCACGGACGCCGTTCGCACCACCGGCGAAGGAGAACCACTGCCTGCCGTCGACGAAGCCCTTGATACCCGCGGCGGTCCACTCGACCGCGATGTTGTGCCACTGGGTCAGGTCGACGCCGCACGACTGGGCGAACTCCTGCTGCACCGCGACGTCGGCATGGTGGGGATAGTGGATGTAGGCCTCCGTGCAGCTCTCCCCCGGCGCGCCGTTCTCCAGGTAGTCGTACTCCCCGTCCTGCGGCCACCGCTCCGAGTCGGGCCACAGGATCAGCAGCGGGTGGTACTGCCTGCCGTTGTCGCCGCCGGTCGCCTGTGACCGGACCCTGGCCTCCCACCGGCCGTACCGCTGGCCGAACTTGGAGGACAGCCAGCCCGAGTCCCCGGAGGAGGCACCGGTCTGGCGCAGCACGCCGCCGACGACCCTGGTGTTCGCGTCGCACCGGCGGCCGTTGCCGTTGTGGCCAGGCCAGCACTGGCCGACGCCGTCCCCTGCCAAGCTCCATTTCGCCTGGTCGGGGACGGCGGGGCTACTCGCAGTCCCGTAGTCGAACTCGTCGGACCACTGCGCCAGCGGAGCGCCCCAGTCGAACCGCGCTGCCGCGGTGCCCGCCGGGGCCGCACCGGCGTCGCCCCCGCAGATCGTGGTGGTCAAAAGCATCGCGACGGCACCCAGCCCGGCCATCGTGTGGCGCAATCCGCTCCGCATGTGAATCTCCCGCTCGTCGTCGTCCCAGTCCGTGAACCACTCTCACGCACACCGGGGTGACCGGGCCACAGCCTTGTCCGCTTGCTGCCGCCGGCGGCGCACGACCCTGGCTTCGGCCTGTCCGGCCCGCGGATTCCCGCTGGCTACGATGGGGCCGGTGACCGCAACGACCGACCTGCGTCTCCCCCCGTCCCGCCGCAGGACGGCAGGCAGGCGGGTGACGGTGTACTTCACCCTCGCGACGGTGTCGCTGATCAACCTCATCTCCTACGCGCCGCTGGAGCTCAACGCGCACGAGAAGGCCTGGGGCGACGCGCTGAACTACTACGCGATGTCCGAGCACACCGGCGCGCGGGTGGACAACCCGTTCGCGCTGCGGCTGCTCAGCCCGTGGCTGGTGCACGCAGGCAACCAGCTGACCGGGATCTCGCTGGACACGCTGTGGGTCGCGTTCACCTTCGTGGTCACGCTGGCCTGCACGATGGTGTTCTTCGAGTTCTGCTGGAAACACCTGAAGCTGCAGCTGTTCACGTCGGTGGTCGCCGCGATCGCACTGGCCTGCACCTTCTGGTACGCCCCCTACGCGTTGAGCAACCCGTTCCTGGTCGACCCGCTGAACAACCTGCTCTACCTCGTCGCGCTGTGGCTGCTGCTGCGGCGCAAGCTGGTCTGGTTCACCGTGGTCGTCGTGCTCGGCGCGGTCAACAAGGAGACCACCCTGCTGCTCGCGCCGCTGTACCCGCTGCTGGCCTGGACGCGCACGCGGTCGTTGCGTGACCGCGAGGTGCTCGGCGGGGTGGCGGCGGTGGTCGTCGCGGCGGTGGCGTACCTGGGGTTCCGGTTCGGCGCGCAGGCGTTGATCGGCGGCCACTACGCGCTCGGCGCGGGACAGGGCAACAAGGGCCTGCTGTCCAACATCTACTTCGCGCTGTCGTCGAACAAACGGGGCGAGCACGCGGCGTTGTTCGACACCTTCCATTTCTTCTGGTTCATCTTCGGCTACGGGCTCTACCGCCAGTTCCGCGAGCGCGGCCTGCGCGGCGACCTGTTCGTGACGGGCGTCTGGCTCACCCTGTGCTGCCTGGCGGGACGGCTGGTGGCGACCGACACCCAGCGGGTGTTCGTCATGCTGGCCCCGCTGGTCATCGGCCTGGTCGCCGTCGTGCTCGACGGACGGCGCTCGGAGGCGCGGCGGCTGTGGGCAGGCGTGCTGGCCTTCCTCTACGTCGCCCTCAACCTCCAGTTCGTCCCGGACGGGACGAAGTTCCTGGTCGAGGCGGGCGGGCTGATCCTGTTCGCGCTCCTGATGTCCCCGCCGTCGTGGTTGCCGCCGCACCGGCGACCGGACGGCAACGGCGGCCCGGCGACCGGGGAGTTCATCCCGCACCGCGATTCGCTCGAAGGGAACCGAAACGCACCAGTGGGCTGACGCTCCGCAGGAGGTCCCGTCGCCTGTTCACGCGGACCTTGCCCGGCCGCACGGGCTTCCGGCGCGGAGGCGTGATCAGCCCGGCCGCCCAGCGGTCGGCCCAGCCGGACGGCTGCTCGCGGGCGCCCGGCCTCATCGCTCGGCCAGCTGTTCCCGCAGTACCCGCAGGCCCGCGGTGATCCGGCTGGAAACGGTGCCGCGCGGGATACCGAGTTCGAGGGCGATCCTGGTGCGCGTGTACTCGTCGAAGTAGGCCAGCACCAGGGGTTCGCGCTGCTCGTCGGTCAAGTTCGAGAGCGCTCGGCGCAGCTGCGCGGCCGTCTGTTCCCCCTCGACGACGGCGTCCGGGGCGCCGCGCTGCTGCGGCAGGACCTGCGCACACAGCCGGACATAGCTCCGCTCACGATCCCGGGCCGCCTGCACCGATCGGACGCGGTCCACGGCGCGGCGGTGCGCGATGGTCATCAGCCACGGCAGCACTTCGCCGCGCGCGGGCACGTAGCGGCTCGCGGCGGTCGTCCACACTTCGATGAGGACCTCGTCGGTGGTGTCCTCGGCCCAGTGGTGGTCGCCCAGCACGGCCTGCGTCACCAGGTACACCGGCCGCCGCACCTGGGCGTAGAAGCGGGCGAACGCCAGCTCGTCGTGGCGGGCCACCGCGGCCAGGGCTTGACGCAGCTCCCGATCGCGCTCGGGCGCGGTGGTTCGGGCGAAAACGTCTGATGTCGTCACGGCTGCTCCCCCGAGGAGTAGGCCACCAGGTTCTGGAGCGGCTCGGATCATGTCCACGGTATTGCTCAAGATGATCATGGCAACTCGGCGCGCGGGCGAACTCACCCGTTCCGGGCGTCCCCGGAGGTTCTCCGGCTGTCACCGGTGGTTCGGCGGCCCCACCCCCGGCGGATTGCCCGGCCGGGAGCGGCCCCGGGCCCGGCCTTGTCGGCCGCGATGGCGCCGACCTGCGCTTCCAGCCCTCCCAGGCGTCGTAAGCCCTCGAAAGGACGACGACCACGTTCACCCGATCAGAGCAACGCCGCCGAGCCCCGCGGATGCGGCCCGGGTTTCCCGGAATGAAACCGGCGTGACTGGGTACCCGGGGTTCCCGCCATGTTCCCGCAGGAGGTCTCCATGCGTCTGCCCCAGTCCCGAGGGCCGGTGAGCGCCGCGATCGTCCACTTGCTGCGCCGGGCACCGTCCGAGGTGGACACCGCACCCGTCCCGGCGGGCCCGGCCGTGGTGCCGGTCCTGCACGACGAGGATCTGCAGCTCTCCCTGTGGTTGTGCTACGAACTGAGCTACCGCGGCTTCGACGACGTGGACGACGGGTGGGAGACGGCGCCATCGATAACCGGCGCGCGCCGCGGCCTCGAACGGCGCTGGCTGGCCGGGCTCGAACAGCTGGTTCCCGCCGCGGACGTCGACGCGCGGCACGTGCCACGGGCGCTGGCCGAGCTGGTCGCGGCCGACGACGGCCCGCCGCTGGCGAAATACCTGCAGCGCAGGGCGAGCCGGGAGCAGTTCCGCGAATTCGTCGCACAGCGATCGGTGTACCACCTCAAGGAGGCCGACCCGCACAGCTGGGCCATCCCCCGGCTCAGCGGCCGCGCCAAGGCCGCACTGATCGAGATCCAGGCCGACGAGTACGGCCACGGCCGCTTAGAGCGGATGCACTCGGAGCTGTTCCGCGCCACCATGCGCTCGCTGGGGCTCGACTCCTCCTACGGCCACTTCGTCGGCCAGGTCCCGGCAGTCACGCTCGCGGTGAGCAACCTGATGTCGTTCTTCGGGCTCAACCGCCGCTGGGTCGGTGCCGCGATCGGCCAGCTCGCCGCGTTCGAAATGACCTCCTCACTGCCGAACCGCCGCTACGGCAACGGGCTGCGCCGCCTCGGCGGGGACGCCGGCGCGACCAGGTTCTACGACGAGCACGTCGAAGCGGACGCCGTCCACGAGCAGGTCGCCGCGCACGATCTGTGCGGCGGTTTCGCACTCGAGAACCCGCACGCCGCGAACGACGTCATGTTCGGCGCGGCCTGCGGGCTGGCGGTCGAGGCGGAATTTGGCAGGTACCTGCTCGGGCAGTGGGAAAACGACGCGTCGAGCTTGCTCGCCGCGGTCGACACCGCGGCCTGACTCCGACACCGCGGCCTGACGGCGGACGTCAGGCCCGGCTCGGGGCGCGGAAGCCGCGCACCTTGTGGGTACCGTCGCAGAACGGTTTCACCGCGGACAGCCCGCACCGGCACAACGCGACGGTGTCGCGCCCCGGCTCGATGAGCCCGCCATCCTGGGCACGGATCTCGAAGGACCCCCGCACCAGGAGGGGACCGTCTTCGTACGGGGTGATCGTCACGGGTCGCGCGGCATCGTCGGTCATCCGGCCCGGGTACCCACTCACCGGGATCCCAAGCAGGATCCGCCCTTGACCTTGATCACCCGAAGCCGGACATGGGAGCGATTTCTCCTTGCCAGGCAAGGGAGGTGCCGATCATCGGGACATTCCGAACACCGCGCCGCCGAAGACTGTTCCCGGGAAAGGGAAAACCCTGTCCTCTCGACGGATCGGCCGGCGGCCGATCGGCGTGTTCACCGCGCGAGCGGCTACGTTCCCATCGCGCTCAGCAGGTCCGCCACGCCCGCGGCCGGGCCCGCTGCCCTGACCCGCTCGGTCAGTCCGGCCAGCTCCGGATGTGGGCGGGTGAGCAGGGAATCCACCGCGGCCGCGGCCAGTTCCGCGGTGAGCCGGTTCGGGTCGAGGCAGACACCGGCGGCGGCGAGCACCAGGTCGTGGGCGATGGAAAACTGGTCGCTGGAGAACGGCAGGACGAGCGCGGGCACACCGGCCGCGAGCGCCTCGGTGAACGAGTTGTTGCCGCCGTGGTGCACCATCGCGTCCACGTACGGCAGCAGCGCCCGCTGCGGGACGGTCGCCTCGACGAGCACCCGATCGGCGGCTCTGGTCAAGTCGGCCAACTCCGGTGCGCGGTCGCCCGCCGAGACGATCAGCGCCACGTCGTCCAGCAGCAGGATGCCCTCGGCGACCGTGCGCAGGACGTCGTCGCGGGCGGAGAGGAAGGTCCCGAAGGACACGAGCACCAGTTTCCGGCGGCCGCCGCCGGTGAGCCGGTCGACCTGGTGCCGCCAGGTTCGGGCCAGGGGAAGCGCGCCGCGGCGGTACGGACCGGCCGTGCCGCAGTGACCGAGGAAGATCTTGACCGGCTTACCCGGGAGCTCGGGAAGCCAGGGGAGATCAGTATAGTTGAGCACCACGGCCCGCGACGAGGTCAGCGCGAACGCACGTTCAGGGCGCGGCCGTCGCGGTGCGCACTCGGCGGCGACCTCGGCGAACAGCTTCGTGAACGCCCGGTCGTTGTCCCGCGCCGCCGCCTCGACGGCGGCCAGTTCCCCGGCACCGGGGCGAACCGCGTCGGGCCAATAGGCGGGCAGGCCGAACAGCTGGTCGTCACGGTGGACGAGGTAGCTCGGGTGGCCGGGGCAGAAGGTCGCCCACGGCCGGTCGAGGCAGTACAGCGCGAGCGTCACCGCGTAGGCCAGCTGATCCACCAGATACCAGTCCGGCCGGTAGCGCTCGTCGAGGACGCGCACCGCCCGCAAAGTGGCCTGTGGCTCGGAAAGCATGTCCGCGCCGCGGTGGCGGGCCTGGGTCAGCAGCGCGGGCCCGGCCCCCCGCCGGGTGGCGTCCAGGAACTCGGTCAGCCGGTCGCGTGCGTCGCCCGATTGGGTGGTGCGCTGCGCGATGCCGGTGTTGGCGCCGTCCCCGAACGTCAAGGCGGTGAACGGCACCCCGGCCGCCGCCGCGACCACACGGAACTCGGGCGCACAGGCGAAAACGACGTCGACACCCCGCGACGCCAGCGCCGCGGCGAGGGTCGCCATCGGTGTCGCGTGCGAGGCGAACGGGGGGCTGATCACCACGACCCTGGTCACGACGATCCGCCGGCGGTGTCCGCGGCGAGCCGGGCGTAGACCCCGGCGAACTTGGCCGCCACCTGCCGGATCCCGAACCGCTGCCGGACGGTTTCCCGGCCCGCTTCGGCGATCGCGCGATGCTCGGCGGGAGCTCGACCCGACCGCAGGACGAAGTCGCCGAGCGCGGGCGCGAGCGTGGCGGCCGAGGTCGTGTCGAGCAGGAAACCGTTGTGCCCGTCACGGATGTAGTGCCCGAGGCCGCCGCGCCGCGGCCCGCCGATGAGATAACCGGCGTCCATCGCCTCGAGCACCGCGATGCCGAATTCCTCCTTGGCACTGGGGCACACGTACAGATGGGGTGAGGACGCCGGCAGGAAGTGCTGGATACCGTGTTCCAGCATCCGCACCCCGGCGTTGCTCAGCGCGGGAATCACCGCCAGGCTGCCCGCGGCCGCGGGGTGGGCGGCGGCGAGCCCGAGAATCCTCGACAGGATCCGCGCCTCGTCGTCGTCGGGTTCGTCGAGCGCGCCGCCGATCAGGACCAGCGAGCAGTGGTCCGGCAGCTTCGCCGACAGCCAGGCCTCGACGAGCAGGTCCTGCTGCTTCACCGGATGCAGACGCCCGACGCAGAGCAACACCGGCAGCCCGCGGGCCGGGTCACCGAGCCGGGGCAGCACGGCGTGCGGCGCGAACAGGGAGGCGACCAGCTGACGCCGGGCCGGTTCGTCGGCGGGGACCCCGCGATAGGAGGTGATGCCCTCCTCGATCGGCAGCACCGGGCGGGAAACGCCGTCCGGGCGCAGCTGCGGGAGATAGGTCTCGAGTTCGTCGTCACCGCGCCGCCCGGGGATGGCGACGACCTGGTCGGCCAGCTCGATCAGGCGGTCGCCGACGTACATCCGGTGCAGATCGACGTCGAGGGCGTCGTGGTCGAGGGCGTCGTGGTCGATCTCGTCGGGGTCGTGGGCGTAGCGCGCCGCGATCGCCCGGTGGGGATCGGCGGTGGCCGTGAACACCAGCTTCGAGCCGCCCGCGCTGGCGGCCTCGGCCACCGCGAGCGCACCGTCGTCGGCGAAGCGCAGGTGGGTGACACCGGGAGTGAGGCCGGTCGCGGTGAGCAGCGCCGTGGTCCACCAGCGGAGGGCGGACCGGTGCTGTGCCATGCCTTCCAGCCGGGGCGGCGCCGCGGCGTCCACCGGGATCCGCAGGATGAGGTGCTCGCGCTCGTCGCCAGGTGACGCGGGGGCGACAAGCGTGCCGAGCGTCGCGAGTCGCGTCGACGGGCACAACACGATCGTGACGACCCTCGCCACCGAGTCGACCTCGGTCAGCGCGTCACCCAGCGACAGGAGCAGGACGCCGAGCCCGCCGCTGGCGCCCGCCCCCGGCCGGTCGGGCAGCCCGAGCAGCATCGGCTGCGCGACAGTACAGCCGGGCCCGGCCGGCGGCGCGACGGGTTCCGGCCACAGCGGATGGGTGGCGGACGGGTTCGCGCCCAGGCGGTGTAACGCGGCCGTGAGCAGCAGCTGCTCGTATCGGTCGGCGGTGCGGGAGCGATGTTTCACCAGCAGGGCCCTGGCGCCCGGATCGCCGGGGCGGCCGGACAGGTAACGCCACGCGGCGTGGCGGGCCACCCGATCGGAGTCCACCAGCTCGGCCAGCTCGACCGCCTTGGCGACGTCGAGCCCGTGTTGGTCGGCGAGGTCGAACAGGAAGGCCAGCAGCCCCTGGTCCGCCCGGGACAACGCCGCCCTGATGGCGGTCGCGGCCATCGACGTCGAGTTGTCGGCACACAACGCGAAGGCGTCCGCGACGGCGGTCCTCGCCGGACTGTCCAGCAGGCACCGGTATTCGGGCTGGGTGAGCATCGTCAGCAAAGTGGCCGGATGGCGCGGCAGCCGCCGCCGGACGTCGTGGCGGAGTGCGGCCGCCTTCCGGCTGTGCGCCCCGGCCACGCCGGGGCCGGGCAGCGGCGGCCCGCCGTACTCGCCGATGAGCAACTCCCGCAGCTCCGGGCGGATGGTGGCCAGGACGCTCTCGTCGGGACCGCCGGTCGCGCCCTCACCGAGGATCGCTCGCGCGCCGGCGACCGCGTCCAGGAGTCTCCGCCGGGTCAGCAGCGTCCGGCAGTGCCGGTGTTCGACGTCGTCAGTCATGGTTCTCCTGGGAGTTCACCGAAACCGCCGGCAGCGGGGGCTGGAACCTGCACGGACCATCCTGCGGGACCTGCATCGATTGCGCAACGGTTAGCCGGGGAATCGGCGGCGATATCGATGCAGCGGGGTAGCCTCGGACGCCGGTATCGTCACTTCGGTGTGGCATCCGCGCCCCCTATCCGCGAAACTCGCTCCGTGAGCAAGCTCAACGCGGAAGAACAGGCCATCGTCGACACCGTGCGCGAGTTCGTCGATCGGGACGTCCGCCCGGTGGTCCGCGAGCTGGAACACGCCGACGCCTACCCCGGGAAGCTCATCGAACAGCTGAAACAGCTGGGCGTCTTCGGACTGGCCGTCCCGGAGCCCTACGGCGAGGTCGCCGTGTCCACGCCCTGCTACGTGCAAGTCACCGAGGAGCTCGCGCGCGGCTGGATGAGCCTGGCCGGCGCCATGGGCGGGCACACCGTCGTCGCGAAACTCCTGCTCGCGTTCGGCACCGAGCAGCAGAAGCAGCGCTACCTGCCGAAGATGGCGACCGGCGAGATCCGCGCCACCATGGCGCTGACCGAGCCCGGCGGCGGCTCCGACCTGCAGGCGCTGACCACCCACGCCCGCCTCGACGGCGAGCACTACGTGGTCAACGGGTCGAAGACCTGGATCACCAACGCCCGCCGGTCCCAGCTCGTCGCACTGCTGTGCAAGACCGATCCGGGGGCGCGGCCGAGGCACCGGGGCATCAGCATCCTGCTGGTCGAACCGGGCGACGGGTTCACCGTGTCCAGGGACCTGCCCAAACTCGGCTACAAGGGCGTCGAAAGCTGCGAACTGTCCTTCGACGGCTACCGCGCCCCGGCCGAAGCGCTACTCGGCGGCGAAGAGGGCCGCGGGTTCACCCAGATGATGAAAGGCCTCGAAATCGGCCGCATCCAGGTCGCTTCCCGCGCGCTGGGCGTCGCCCGCGCCGCGCTGGACGACTCGCTGCGTTACGCCCAGGAACGCGAGGCCTTCGGCAAGCCCATCTGGAAACACCAGTCCATCGGCAACTACCTCGCCGACATGGCGACCAAATACACCGCCGCCCGCCAGCTCGTGTTCATGGCCGCCGAGCGTTACGACGCGGGCGAGCGGTGCGACATGGAGGCCGGGATGGCCAAGCTGTTCGCCTCCGAAACCGCGATGGAGATCGCCCTCGACGCGGTGCGCATCCACGGCGGTTACGGCTACTCGACGGAATTCGACGTCGAACGCTATTTCCGCGACGCCCCGCTGATGATCGTCGGCGAGGGCACCAACGAGATCCAGCGAGGCGTCATCGCCGCCCAGCTCGTCGCGCGCGGCGGGGTCGGCCGGTGAATCGGGAACCGGCGCGCTGATAACCTCGTTGTCCTCAGAGGTGGTGCCGCCCGCGAATGACGGGGAACAGTGTGATGAAAGACGACTCGCGGGTCGCCGAGGAAGTGACCGGCGAGAATGCCGACCAGCCCGGAATCGAGATCTACCGGCAGCTCTCGCGGTTTCTCCTGGTGTACAAGTTCGCCGTCGAGGAACTGATGACGAAACTGCGCATTCTCAGCGAGGAGTTCGACTTCGTCCACCGGCACGACCCCATCGAGCACATCGCCAGCCGGGTCAAACGCCCCGAGGCGATCCTGGACAAACTGCGCCGCAAGGGCCTCCCGGCGCGGCTCGAGGTGATCGCCGAGCAGCTGGACGACGTGGCCGGGGTCCGGGTGATCTGCCCGTTCGTCTCCGACGTCTACCGCGTCGCGGAAATGCTCAGCGGGCAGCACGACGTGGAGCTGCTCCTCAGCAAGGACTACATCGCCGAACCCAAACCCAACGGCTACCGGAGCCTGCACCTGATCCTGCGCATCCCGGTGTTTCTGTCCGACCGCGTCGAGCACGTCAAGGTCGAGGTGCAGCTGCGCACGATCGCGATGGACTTCTGGGCGACGCTGGAGCACAAGCTGTTCTACAAGTACGACGACCAGGTCCCCGCCGACTTCGCCGCCGAACTGGCCGGCACCGCGGCCATCGCCGCCCAGCTCGACAGCCGCATGCAGGCCCTGCACCAGCGCCTGCACTGAGTCACCCGCACTGAGACTTCGCGCGCGGGTCAGGCCAGGCAGTCACGCAAGGAAGTGGTCACGTTGCGTTCCGCGACGGGCAGGTTGTGCCCCGCCGCGGCGGTGTACGTCGACGACGAACTACCGCCGTAACCTGCATTGCTGTAGAGACACCAGAACGACGTGGCCCGCCGGTTCCACACGCTCTCGATCGTGTTGTTGAGCCCGGCCGGACCGGACGAGTCGGCCAGGTTGCCGTCACCGACGGTGAAGGCGCCGATCAGCCCGCTGCCGTTGAGACCGCTGAACACGCACATCCGAGCGGCCGGGCACCGGGCGTACCCGGTCGCCGCCGGCGCGGCCACCGCCGTGCCGGCCAGTGTCAGTGTGGCCGCAAGCGTGGCTCCCGCCAGCAAAACCGAACGTTTCCGCAGCACAGCACCGAACCCCATGTGGACCTCCTCGTTCCGCGCCACCCCCATGGACGCCGCGTGCGGGAATCCTAGCGGGTTTCGCCGCCGCGTGACTCCACTATGGACAGAACTGTGGACTCGACTGCGGACCCGACGAGCAGGGCCCCGTCAGCTGCTGCCGACGTGGATACCGGGACGGCGGGCCGGGTCCTCCTCGCTGGCGCGCAGGATTTCGCGGACGACCGGCGCGGTGTCGCCCCGGCCGAGGATGAGGTAGCGGAACAGGTGACCCAGCGGATTTCCCTCGGCCCACTCGAAGTGACACTGCGGCCGGACCCCGGTGGTGTCCCGCAGTGCCAGCAGGATCGCGGCGATCGCGTTCGGCGCGGCCGGGCTCTGCGCCCGCAGGATCCGGTAGCCGTCGATGTCGACCCCGCGGACCTGCAGCACGTTGCTGAACTCCGAGGGGTCGATGACGTCGATCTCCAGGAACAGCACGTCGGCCGAGCCCGGCACCGGGTTCATCCCGCGCTGCTCGACCTCCTTCGCCGAGTACTCGGCGAGGTCGCCGCCCTGACGGCGGTTGGCGATGATGTTCAGCGCGCCGTCGTTGGCGAGCGAGTCGGTGACGAACCGGCGGGCCGTCTCGTCGAACTCGATCCGGTCGGCTCGCAGCTCCGTGGTCCTCGACACCCGGGAGATCAGGGAAACGACCACGATCCCGAGGATGAACAGCGCGGAGATGGCGATGCCGTCGGGCTTCTCGATCACATTCGAGACCAGCGCGTAGAGCAGCACGAGCGTCAGCACCGAGAACGCGACGGTGGCGAACCGCTGGCGGCCGCGCAGCACCGAGATGGTCACCGCGACGGCGCCGGAGACCATCATCGCCAGTATCCCGGTCGCGTAGGCGCCGGCCTGCGCGTTGACGTCGGCGCCGAAGGCGATCGTGATGAGGATGCTGATCACGGTGTAGACCAGCACGACCGGCCGCACCGCGCGGCCCCATTCCGGGGCCATCCCATAGGTGGGCAGATACCGCGGCACGATGTTGATCAGCCCGGCCATCGCGGACGCACCGGCGAACCAGAGGATCAGCACACTGCTGACGTCGTAGACGGTCCCGAACGCCTCACCGAGCCGCTCGTGGGCGAGGTAGGCCAGCGCCCGGCCTGCCGCCCTGCCACCCTCCTTGAACTCGTTGGCCGGGATCAGCACGGTCGTGATGAAGCTCGTGGCGAGCAGGTACACCGACATGATCAGCGCGGCGACGGTCAGCAGCTTGCGGGTGTTCCGGATCCGCGACTCCAGCCGCTGCTCTGCCGTCTCCCCCTCGGCCGCGACCAGCGGCATCATGCTGACCCCGGTCTCGAACCCGGACAGGCCCAGCACGAGCGCGGGGAACGCGATGACCGCCGGGCCGAGCGCGCCGAAGAAACCGCCACCGCGCGACGTCAGCGCGTCGGTCCAGCGCGAAAGCGCGGCGGGCTCCGCGATCAGCTCGACGACCCCGGCCACCACGACGGCCGCGTTCAGCAGCAGGAAGATCGCGACGAGCGGGATCGCGACCTTGACCGCCTCGCTGAAGCCCATCAGGAAGACCCCGCCGAGGATCAGCAGCAGCACCACCGTGATCAGCACCGCCTGCCCGTGCAGGAATCCCGGCAGGTAAGGGTTTTCCAGCATGTGCACGGTCGCGTCCGCCGAGGACAGGGTGATCGTGATGATCCACGAGGTCGCGACGAAGCCGAGCAGGACGAGCACGAAGACCTTGCCGCGCCAGAACGGCAGCAGGTTCTCCAGCATCGCGACCGAACCCTGGCCGTGCGGGCTCTCCCTGGCGACCCTGCGGTACATCGGCAGCATCCCGAACAGGGTGAGCGCGACGATCAGCAGCGTCGCCAGCGGGGACAACGCCCCGGCGGCGAGGGCGGCGATGCCCGGCAGGTACGACAACGTCGAGAAGTAGTCGACGCCGGTGAGGCACATGACCTTCCACCAGGCCTGCGGTTCGGCGTGTGCCTCGGCGCTTTCCGGGCCGACCGGGGCGACCCGGTGCTCCAGCAGCCACCGGGCCAGGCCGGAGCCGGGTGCCTTCGGCTGGACCGGACTCTCGACACTGGCCGGAACGGCAAGCTCAGGTTCGGTGCTCATTGCGCCCTATCCCCCGCTGGATGATCTCGTCGGTACCCCTGGCACCGGCAAGAATGCCCGATCGGCCGGATCGGGTGACCGTCACCCCCGCTCGGTCGCGATCCGGCCGGGGAGAGCGGACACTGTCGCCATGGGCAGCGACTACGAGGACAACGCCGGCGGCGGTCAGCTCGACCCCGACGACACCCTGGAGGACCGGGGTGTCGAGGACGCACTGGACGAGGGCTACTCACCGCCGGAGCGGCCGTGGGCGGTCCAGGGCTGGGGCACCACGGAGCGGGAGGAGCGCGTCCGCGAAAGCTGGGACGGCCGTCTCGCGCGGGAGGTGCCCGAGGACGGCGAACCCGGCGGCGACCAGCTCGGCGACGTGGTGGGGGCCGAGGGCGAGCTCGTCGACCCCGAAGCCGGGGATCGGCGGGCGGGCAGGCTGATCGCGTTCGACGGCGGAGGGTGGTCCGCCTCCGACATCGGCATCGACGGCGGCGCCGCGTCGGCCGAGGAAGCGGCGATCCACATCGTCGGCCCACCAGACTGAGCGCGCTGCCGCCCCTCCGGTCCTGAAGTCTCTGAAGGCCACCATGAGGGCGTCTAAGTCCCTCATGGTGGCCTTCAGAGACTTCTGTAATCGGGCAAGCTTAAATCCCTGGCATTGGCGTCTGACGCCGTGCTGAAGGCCTTCCGAGCGTGACGGTCCCTGAAGGCCACCATCACGGCGTTAGACGCCGTCATGAAGGCCTTCAGGGGCAGACGACGACTGAGTGCAGCTCGCCCCACGTCGGGACGCGCGGTGCGAAGCGGAGCCGCATACCGGCTTCCTCCGGCAGCTTGTCGGCCTTGCGGGCGTTGCAGCTGCGGGAGGTCCCGCCGCACGCGGCGACGGTGTTGAGCCAGCAGGTGCGGGCGCCGCCGCGGCTGAGCGGCTTCACGTGGTCGATGGTGGTGGCGTGGCGGCCGCAGTACGCGCAGGTGTGGTCGTCGCGCTTGAGCACGCCGCGCCGGGACCAGCGGGGCTGGCTGCCGTAGCGCCATTTCATCACGACGTACCGCAGGAGGCGCACGACCCGCGGCCGGGGGAACAGCCCGAAATTGCTGTCCTGCTCGGCTTCGTGGATCTCCGCGACGTGCCGGACGAGCATTCTGATCGCGTGCGGGACGGAGACGGTGTGCAGGGGTTCGTAACCGGCGTTGAGCACGAGAACGGTCATGGCGGTGCGCACCTCCTTTCGAGTGTTCGCGGGTACAAAGGGTGAAAGAGAAGGAAAACGTTGCTTTTCCAGCATCACCGAAGACGGCCCGCGACGTCAAAAGAATTAGCGGCGAAGCGCAGGTGACGAGCTCAGTCCGCGTCCGCGGCGAGCCGGTCGCGCAGCCGCTCGAAGACCGCGCCGAGCAGGTCGAGCTCTTCGTCCGACAGCGGGTCGGCGAAGTAGCGGCGAACCGTCGCCACGTGTTCGGGGGCGGCGTTCTCGATGGCGGCGCGCCCGGCCGCGGTCAGCCGCACCATGGCTCCCCGCGCGTCGTCGGCGCAGTCCTCGCGGACCAGCAGGCCCCGCTTCGCCATGCGGCGGGCCTGGTGCGAAAGGCGGCTGCGGTCCCAGCCGATCCGCACGCCGAGGTCCCGCATCCGCAGCACGTCCCCTGACGCCTCGGACAGCGGCACCAGCAGCGCGTATTCAGCCGCGGACAGACCGGCGTCGCGGACCAGCTGCCGATCCAGCGCGGCCTGCAGCTCCTGCCCGAGCCCGCGGTAGGACCGCCACACGCGCGCTTCCCGCTCGTCGAGCCGCTGTTCCTCGAGCCGCTGTGGATCCGCCATGGCGGCAGCCTAGCAAAATATTTGTTGACACATCACTAAAGCTGGATGACCGCGCCGCCGGCTGATGGCCGCTCGTCAGGGTGCGACCACGCGGTTGACGGCCGCCGTCCAGCGCACCTGGGGCCGGAGCCGGTCGGGATTGACCCGCTGCTTGTTCGCGCCGACCAGGTCGAACATCGACTCGATGAGGGTCTCCGAAAGCAGGTGCGGTTCGAGGCCGAGGCCGACGAGGCCGGTGTGCTTGACGTTGTAGTAGTGCTCGGGGGCCTCGGTCCGCGGGTTGTCCAGATGCTCGATCTGGACCGGGCCGGGGAACCGCTCGGCGACCAGCTCGGCGATGCCCCGCACCGACCTGCTCTCGGTCATCTGGTTGAACACCCGGAACTCGCCCCGATCGGCGGGGTGCTCGACGGCGAGCCGGACGCACTCCACGGTGTCACGGATGTCGATCAGGCCGCGCATCTGCGTGCCCTGCCCGTAGACGGTCAGCGGCTGGCCCAGCACCGCCTGGATGACGAAGCGGTTCAGCACGGTGCCGAAAACGGCGTCGTAGTCGAACCTGGTGTCCAGCCGCGGGTCGAGCGCGGTCTGCGGGGTCCGCTGCCCGTAGACGATGCCCTGGTTGAGGTCGGTCGCCCGCAGGCCCCAGGCGCGGCAGGCGAACTCGATGTTGTGCGAATCGTGCACCTTGGTGAGGTGGTAAAACGACCCCGGCCGTTTCGGGAACAGCACGCGGTCGGTGCGCCCGTTGTGCTCGAGCTCGAGCCAGCCTTCCTCGATGTCGATGTTCGGCGTGCCGTACTCACCCATGGTGCCCAGTTTGACGAGGTGGATTTCCGGATTCGTCTCGGCGATCGCGTACAGCAGGTTGAGGGTGCCGATCACATTGTTGTGCTGGGTGTACACCGCGTGTTCCCGGTCGATCATGGAGTACGGCGCGGACCGCTGTTCGGCGTAATGCACGATGGCGTCGGGCGCGAAATCCGTGACCGCGTCAAACAGGAATGCGGCGTCGAGAAGATCGCCTTCGTAACAGCCGATCCGCTTTCCGGAGACCTCCCGCCAAGCCGCGACACGCTCGGCCAGTGTTCCGATCGGCACCAGGCTTTCGACCTCGAGTTCGACGTCGTAGCCTCGCCGTGCGAAATTGTCGAGGACGGCTACCTCGTGCCCTTTGTCCGATAAGTGCAACGCGGTGGGCCAGCCAAGATAGCCGTCACCGCCGAGAACCAGCACTCGCATTGTGCCGCCTTTCTTGCCTGTGTACGCGACTGAACAACGCTGATTCCACTGGGCACGTTGTTGCCTACTTTGCCGACGCTATCGACAAAGTACTGATAAAGGCCTGGCAACGAGCTGTGAATCTCCTATGCGTCCGGGGGCCGGACGGCGGGAGCAACGGCCGGAGTGGAGACTGGGGACATGTCGACGGTAACCAACGCGGTGAAACCTCGCACGACGGAGGAATCGCCCTGGCGCCGCCGCCTCGTGAGGCTGGCCCGCGCCGCCGCGAGTTCGGTGGTGGCCACCCTTGTCAGCCAGGCCGCACTGCTCACGATCCTGTGGGCCGGTGGTGCTCCCGCGCTGGCCAGCGCCGTCGCGTTCGCCGCGGGCGCGGTGCCCAACTACCTCGTGACACGCCGCTGGGTATGGGGCAGGCGGGGCAGGCCGCGGGTCCGGCGGGAACTCGCGCCGTATCTCGTCGTGATCGCCGTGTGCGGGCTCGTCGCAGTGGGGCTGACAACGTTGGCAGGGCACCTGATCGCGCCCTTGACACTGCCGCACGCGCTGTGGGTCGTCCTGCTCGACGGCGCGTACGTGGCCAGTTACGCGCTGGTGTTCGTCGTCAAGTTCACCCTGCTCGACCGGCTCGTGTTCGGCCGCGGCGCAGCACGTACCCCCGCCACCACGTCCCCGTCATGACGCGGGCGTAGTTCGCGCCGTAGACCAGGCTGCCGCCCTTCTTGCTCTTGCCAGCCTTGCGCAGCCGCATGCTCATCGGCAGCTCCAGCACCCGCGCGCCGTGGGCGGTCATACCGAGCATCAGTTCCGATGACTGGTACTGCGGTTCGCCCAGCGGGACGGCGCAGGCGAGCTCGGCGCGCATCGCGCGGAACCCGAACGACGTGTCGGTGATCCGGCGCCAGGTCAGCACCGAAGCCAGCGCGGCGAACACCCGCACACCCAGCCAGCGGACGCGGCTGTCGGCCTCCTCCTGCCCCAGCCGCCGGGAACCGGTGACGAAGTCCGCGGTCCCGTCCAGCAGCGGCGCGACGAGTCCGGCCAGCTCGCTGTTGTCGTACTGACCGTCGGCGTCGGTGGTCACGAGGTACTCGGCCCCGGCTCCGGCCGCCAGGTGGTAGCCGAGCCGCAGCGCCGCCCCCTGCCCGCGGTTGCGAGGCGCGACGCAGACGTAGGCGCCGTGGGCGACGGCGATCTCGGCGGTGTCGTCGGTGCCGCCGTCGACGACCACCAGGACGTGGACCGGCAGGCCGACGCACTCCCCCGGCATCTCCGCCAGTACCTGCCCGATCCCGCCGGCCTCGTTGTAGGCCGCGATGACCACCGTGAGCGGGGCCAGGCTCGCGCCGGGGTAACGCTCGTCGAACTCCCTGACCGCCTCCACGTCGACAGCGTCGGGGTACGCGGCGAGACGACGCCTGCTCGCGGCCGTCAGCGTGGTAAAGCCGAGCGCGCCGGCGAGCGGGAGCAGGACCAGCGCGGGCAACTGGTAGCGCCAGGAGAACTCGAACACCGCCGACGCGAACAGCAGGATCAAGCCGGACGCCGACGCGAACAAAGCTCCCGTTCTGGCTCTGTCGCGGGGTTTCCGGCGCCGGAACACGGTCAGCAACCCGAGCAGCGCGCCGAAACCGAGCACCGCGCCCGGCACGTATCCCCCACCGAGCTGGTAGCCACGCAGGAAAGACGCCAGCGGCGGGTTCACCTTCGGCGTCACGCCGTCGTACTGGACGGTGAGCTGGTCGACGATGCCGGTGTCCGCCCACAATGGATACGTCGGCTGGAACTGCCAGCGGTCGAGCGCGACGTCGGTCGGCGACTGCTGCCTGGCGAAGGCGAAGCTCTTCGCGAAGTCACCGAGGATGGCCTTCGGCACGTCCCACGGCTGCGCCTTGAGCACCGCGACGGCGAATTCGTGCGCCAGCTTCTGCCTGTCCGCGCCCGGGGGGAGCGGTCCCGGCCAGTTCGGATCGAGGTCGGCGTGGGTGTAGTTGTCCACGAGCCGCTGCTCGACGGGCTCGACGGGACAGAACACCCGCAACTCGGGCTGGAGGTCCAAAGTGGCGCAGTCCGCAACAGCCGCCGCGCGGCCGTAGAGCATGCTGCCGGAAGGGCCCGCCAGCGCCCAGTTCCCGGTTTCCGCGTGCAGGACCAGAACGTTGGGCAGGAGCACCACGACCATGCCGAGCACGCCGATCCCGGCTCGCAGCCACCCCTTCCAGTGCCGCCAAGCCCCGCCCGCCACGAGCACGTACCCGAGGAACGGGACGGCCACCGCGACTCCGATGAACCGCACGAGCACGGTCGCGCCGACGAGCAGACCAGCGGCGGCGACCCGTTTCCAGCCGGGTGCGCCGCGACGGGCGAGCAGCAACCACAGCAGGCCGAGCAGGAGGGCCTCGAAGACCACCTCGGACATGATGGTCTGCTCGATCTGCAGCTGGTACGCGTCGAGCAGCACCGGCGCCGCGGCCAGCGCGCCTGCCCACCGGCGGGCGCCCAGCTTCAGCGCGAGCGCGTACACGCCGACGGCGATCGCCAGCCCCGCCAGGTGCTGCACCGCCGCGACGAACGCGAGCCCGCCGAGCGCGAGCAGGGGCCGGAGCACGAGGTCGTAGCCGATGGGGTTGAGCTGATCCGCGCGCAGCGCGTGGAGGTTGTCGAGGTAGCGGAACGAGTCGATGTACAGCAGCGCGGGCCGGTAGGCCAGCCAGGTCACCACGCGCAACGCCGCCCCGGCGGCCAGCAGCAGGAGCAGGAACCCGTGGCGACGCAGGAAAAAGCTCACCTGGCGGGCCGCGCCAGCTCGGAGAAGTACTTCCACACGGAGGCGAGGCCGTCGGCGAGCGGGACCTCCGGGCGGTAGCCGATGGTCTCCGCGCTGGCGGCGATGTCGACGACCACCGCGGGCATCTCCCCCGCGGGCGCCGCGACGTGCTCGACCGGCAGCGCGGCGCCGGTCACCTGACGCACGGTCTCGACGAGGTCCAGCACCGAAACCGAATGCCCCGCGCCGACGATCGCGCGGCCGGAGTACCCACTGTCGAAGGCGAGCCCGATCGCGCGGACGACGTCGTCGAGATGGACGAGGTCGCGGCGCTGCTCGCCGTCGCCGTGGATCCGGACGCCGGTCCCGGCGAGCGCGGCACGCATCAGGCGGGGCACGAAACTGTCCTTATGGGACATTCCGGGACCGTAGACGTTGGTGAACCGCAACGCGCAGGTCGTCATCCCGTACGCGCCGGAGTAACCGGAAAGCAGCATCTCGCACGCCGCCTTCGTCGCACCGTAGGGCGTCAACGGCCGCGGCGGCAGGTCCACGGAGATCGTCGCGGTGCCGACGTCGCCGATCACCGCGTTGGTGGAGGCCAGTACGAACCGCGGCACCTCGTGGCGGCGGGCCAGTTCCAGCAGGTCCTGGGTCACCGCGACGTTGTCCGCGTAGGTCTCCACTGGCCGCTCGACCGAGCGCAGCACGGAGGTGAGCGCGGCGAGGTGGATGATGCCCGCGGTGCGCGCGGTCACCGCCGCTTCCCGGACCTCCGCGTCCCGGAGCTCGCCGACGACAACGTGGACGCCATCGTGGACGCCGTCGTCCCCGTCGTCCCCGGAAGCTCCGATGGGGAACGGAACGCGGTCCACCACGGTGACGGCCACACCCCGCGCGCGGAACGCGCGCACGACCGCACGGCCGATGAACCCGCTGCCGCCGGTCACCACCACGGATGTCCGTTCAGGACTGTGCGGGCCCCTCGGGCCGTCGGAAGGCATGGCGCCCAACCTACCGTCGCGGGGCTACTGGTTCCGTGAAGCCAATCCGGCGGGCGCGGCGGCGAGCGCGGTCTGGATCGCCGCCACCAGCGCGAGCGCGTCCTCCTCGGTCAGCTCGACCGCGACCCTGGCCGAGGGGCCGATCGCCGGGTTGAGGAAGTCGATGTTGACGGTGTGGGCGTAACCGGCGTGGACCGGGTGGTCGACGTAGACCGTCGCGTGGCTGAGCCCGAACCAACCCTGCGCGCCCTTTCCGCTGCCCTCGATGGCGATCTTCTCGGTGAGATAAGTACACATTTCCGGTGCTCCCGTTGAGCTCAGGCGGCGAGGTGGCGGCCGTAGAAGTCGAGGATCCTGGCCCAGCCGTCCGTCGCGGCCTCCGGCCGGTAGCTCGGCCTGTCGACGGAGAAGAACGCGTGGCCGGCGCCCTCGTAGGTGTGGAACTCGTGCGTCTTGCCGAGTTTGTCCAGCTCGGCCGCGAGTTTCGCGGTCTCTTCCGGGCCGGGGTACTGGTCGTCGCCGCCGAAGAGCCCGAGCAGCGGGCAGGACAGGTCGGGAGCGAGCCCGAGCAACGGCTTCATCGAGGACGGCATCCCCGGCGGCGGGTCGTTCACCACGAACGCGCCGTAGCAGTCGACGGCCGCGTCGAGCCGCAGCGAACACGCGGACAGGAACGTCTGCCTGCCACCGGAGCAGTACCCGATCACGCCGACCTTGCCGTTGGCGCCCTCCAGGCTCTTGAGATGCCGGGCCGCGCCGTCGACGTCGCCGACCAGCCGCTCGTCCGGGACACCGCCCGCCGCGCGCACGGCGGCCGACGCGTCGTCCGGGCTCGCGTCCGGCGCCTCGCGGGAGTACAGATTCGGGCACAGGGCGGCGAACCCGTCGACCGCGAACCGGCGGACGATCTCCTTCGTCGCGGCGTCGTAGCCGGGCATGTGGTGGATGACGACCACACTGCCGTGCGGGGCCGGGTCCAGCGGCCGTGCCAGGTAGGCCTCGATCTGGTCGCCCCCGTGACCGGTGATGGTCACGGACCCGGCGGTGATCGCGTCGCTCATGCGCTCCCCTTCAGTTGGATCAACCAGGCCAAGCTATACCGGAAGCCGGGATTCCGCTTGTACCCCCGCGGTGTTCTGGCCGCTAGGCGAGCTGGGTCGCGACCATCGTCACGCCGAGGGTCGTCATGGTGACGGCGATCAGGACGTCGAGCACGCGCCAGGACGCCGGACGCGCGAAGAGCCCGGTCAACCGGCGCGCGCCGAAACCCAGCGCGCTGAACCAGACCGCGCTGGCGAGCACCGCGCCGAGCCCGAACAGCCAGCGTCCGTCGCCGTGCCCGGCGGCGACGGAACCGAGCAGCAGCAGGGTGTCGAGGTAGACGTGCGGGTTGAGCCAGGTGAGGGCGAAGCAGGTGAGGACGGCCTTGCGGGGTGAGGTGTTTTCGGCCGCGCCGACCTGCAGGAAGGCCGGGCGGAACACCCGGCGTGCGGCGAGAAAACCATAGCAGATCAGGAAAGCGCCGCCGCCCAGCGCGATCACGCCGACCACGGCGGGCCACCGGTGCAGCACGGCGCCGACCCCGCTGACGCCCGCCACGATGAGGACCACGTCCGACAGCGCGCAGATGACGACCAGGTGCACCACCGCGCCGCCGCGAAGGCCGTGCTGCAGCAGGAAGGTGTTCTGGGCGCCGATCGCGACGATCAGGGAGAGGCCGGTGCCGAATCCGGCGGCGAGGACAGTCAGGACGTCAAGCACCCGTCCGACGGTACGGTCGCGCGCATCCTGAATCCAGCTAATGATTCTCAGGTATCATTAGCGATTGTGATGTGGGATCTCCCGCTGGACCAGGTCAGGACGCTGCTCGCCGTCGTCGACGAACAGTCCTTCGACGCGGCCGCGGAGGTACTGCACGTGACCCCGTCCGCGGTCAGCCAGCGGGTGAAGGCCCTCGAACAGCGGACGGGCCGGGTGTTGCTGCTGCGGTCGAGGCCGGTCCGGCTCACCGAGTCCGGCAAGGTCGTCGTCCGGTTCGCCCGCGTGCTGACCCGGCTGGAACAGGACACGCGCGCCGAGCTCGGCCTCACCGGCTCGCCAGAGCCGACCACGCTGCCGATAGCGGTGAACTCCGACTCACTCGCGACCTGGTTCCTGCCCGCGCTGGCCCAGGTCCCTGAGGAGCTCAAGATCTGTTTCGACCTCCGCTGCGACGATCAGGACCACACGACGGCGCTGCTGCGGGAGGGCCTGGTGATGGCGGCGGTGACGTCATCACCGGAACCGGTGCAGGGCTGCACCGCGCGCAAACTGGGCCGGATGCGCTACCGCGCGATGGCCTCCCCCGCTTTCGCCGAACGTCATCTCTCCGGCGGCCCCCTGCGGCAGACGCTGCCGGACGTGCCCGCCGTGGTCTTCGATCGCAAGGACGACCTCCAGGACCGGTTCCTGCGGGCCCTCACCCGCCGCCGCCGGTTCGGCCAGGTCCGCCACCACGTGCCTGCCTCGGAGGCCTTTACGGACGCGATCGCCGCGGGCCTCGGCTGGGGCATGGTCCCCGAGGCGCAGGCGGCGCACCGGCCCGGCGCACTGATCGACCTCGCCCCCGGCCGCCCGGTCGACGTCGAGCTCCACTGGCAGCAGTGGAAACTCGACTCGCCGGTGCTAGCGGCCGCGGCCGACGCGATCAGCCGAGCCGCGGCCCAAACACTAAGACACCGAGACACCGAGACACTAAGACACCGCCTTCGGCTGACTGCCCCTGAAGGCCACCTTCACGGCGTTTTACGCTGTCATGGTGGCCTTCAGGGACCTCACCGCTGCCGGACGATCGGCGAGCCGTGCCAGCGGCTGTGTCCCGGCACCGACTCGGCGGCCATCACCAGCGAACCGGCGCCCACGGTGGCCGAGACGCCGACGCGGCTCCCCGGCAGCAGGATGCTGCGCGGCCCCAGTGTGGCGTGTCGTTCCAGCCGGATCGGCTCGAGCCGCATCACGCGGTCGTGGAACAGGTGCGTCTGCAGCACGCAGCCGCGGTTGACGTTCGCGCCCGCCCCGATCTCGATGAGGTCGGGTTCGGGCAGCCAGTGCGATTCGCACCAGACGCCACGGCCGATGCGCGCGCCCAGGCTGCGCAGCCACCAGTTCAGCACGGGCGTGCCGAGGAACGGCTGCACGAGCCAGGGCACGGCCAGCGTCTCGACGAAGGTGTCGAACAGCTCGTTGCGCCAGACGAACGAGCTCCACAAAGGATGCTTCCCGGCCCGGAAACGCCCGATCAGCACCCATTTCGCCAGGGTGGTGATCACACCGGCGACAATCCCGGCCGCGAACAGGACCACTCCCCCGGCGGCCGCCGCCGGCCAGAAACCGGCTTGGTCGTAGACGGAGGCGAACGCGGCGAAGATCCCCGCGCCCAGCACACCGGCGACGAACAACGGCACCAGGCGGCACAGTTCGACGGCCGCGCGAGCCAGCCGCAGCCGAGGCCGGGGAGCGTATGTGCGGGCGGGATCGTGGTCCTCGGCCTCACGGCGCAGCCGCATCGCCGGACGGCCCAGCCACGACGAACCGTCGGGGACGTCGTCGGGCGCGTCCGAAAGCACCCCGATCAGCGCGCCTTCACCGACACCGCGGCCAGGGCCGACGATGCCGGAGTTGCCCACGAACGCGCGGGCGCCGATGTCCACCCGGCCCAGCCGCACCCAGCCGTCCCGCAGCTCGTAGGGCGCGGCGAGGACGTCGTCGGCGAGGAACGCCGAATCGTCCACCCGCAGCATCTTCGGCAGGGTGAGCACAGTGGACAGTTCGACCGAACGGCCGACCTTGGCGCCGAGCACCCGCAGCCACACCGGCGAAAACAGGCTGGCGTAGAAGGGAAAGAGCGTCTTCCGTGCCATGTTCAGCAGATCGTGCACGAGCCAGGCCGCCCAGCCCGAGCGGCTGTGCACCGGGTGCACGCCCGGTTCGATCGCGAGGCTCGCCAGCCGCACCCCGGCGGCCACCAGCAGCGCGTGGCTGACGACGCCCGCCACCACCATCAGCGGCATCCACCGCAGCACGTCCCCGGTCGCGCTGAACAGCGTCGTACCACTGGGCAGCACCAGGAACGCGATCACCGTCGCCGGCAGCGCGGCGGCCGCGAGCAGGACGCCACGCAGGGCCGCGCTCACCGCGTACAGCGCCGCCCAGGTCCGCGAACGCGGCGGCCGCGCCGAAGGCCAGCCCTGCCCCGAAAGCGCGGCAGCCGCGGGTGAGCCGCCCCAGGTTTCGCCGTCAGGCACGGCCCCGCCGAGGCAAGAACCGGGCAGGAGTTCCGCCCCAGCACCGAGTTCGGCACCCGGCAGGAGCGTGCTCCGGCCGCCGACGCGCGCACTGGCCCCGATCCGCACCTCGCCGACGCGCAGGACGTCGCCGTCCAGCCACCAGCCGTTCAGGTCGGCCTCGGGCTCGACAGCGCAGCCGTCGCCGAACGTCGCGAGTCCCGTGACGGGCGGCAGTGTGTGCAGGTCGATGTCCTTCCCCACCACGCAACCGAGCAGCCGGGCGTAACGGGCGGCGAGCGGGGTACCGACGATGGCACCCGGCCCGAACGAGACGACGAACCGTTCCGCCGCCCAGAGCCGCAGGTGCGTCCGGCCGCCACGGGGATACGCACCCGGGGCGATCCGGCCGCGCAGCAGCCGGGCGACGGCCGCCGCGACGAAGATCCGGCACGACGGGGTGAACAGCAGGAGCCACGCCGGGACCAGCACCCACCACGACATCGTCGGCAGCCAGCTTTCCGGCAGGAACAGCGAGAGCACGTTGCCCAGCAACGCGATCACCAGCAACCAGCGGATGCCGGAGAAGCAGAGCAGCAGTAGTTGCGCGGGCACCTGGATCCACCCGGCTCGCCGGGGCGTGGGCTTGCCCTCGGCAGGCGGCTCGGCGGGTTCGGCGCCACCGGCGGTCAGCACCGAGCGCAACGCGGCCGGGGTGGGGTTCCGGTAGACCTCGGCCACCGAAACGCCGGGATACCACTCGCGCAGGAGGGAAACGAGCCTGGCCGCAGCGAGGCTGGTGCCGCCGAGGTCGAAGAAATCGTTGTCCGGGCCGACGTCCGCGCCGAGCAACGTGCCCCAGATGTCCAGCAGCCGCGCCATTTCCTCATCGACGTCAGTGTTGACGTCAGTGTTGACGTCAGTGTTGACGTCAGTGCGGATCGCCGGTTTCGCCGGAGGCAGCGGCCACGGCAGCGCCTCGCGGTCCACCTTGCCCGAGGCGCGGGCCGGGAACTCGGGCAGCACGGCCAGCCGGGGCACGAGCGCGGCGGGCAGCCGGTCACGCAGGAGACGCGTGGCGGCGGCCCGGTCGAACCGCCCGGGATTCCCGTCCACCGGCACGAGATAGCCGATCAGGACGTCGATGCCGCCCGCGGTCCGGCGGACCATGCTGGTGGCCGCGGCCACCGACGGCAGGCTGAGCAGGGCCGCGTCGATCTCACCGAGCTCGACGCGACGCCCGCCCAGCTTCACCTGGTTGTCCGCCCTGCCGACGAATTCGAGGCCGCCGGGCAGTGCGCGCACCAGGTCACCGCTGCGGTACGCCCGCGACCAGCCGAGACCCGGCAGCGGCACGTACTTCTCGGCGTCTTTCACCTGGTCCAGGTAGCGGCCGAGGCCGACCCCGCCGATGACCAGCTCCCCGACCGCGCCCCAGCGCACCGGGATCCCGGCCGGGTCCGCCGGGTCGACGACGGCGAGCCGCCAGCCGTCGAGCGGCCGCCCGATCCCGACCGGCTCACCCGCGCGCAGCCGCGTCGCGCAGGCCACCACGGTGGCCTCGGTCGGGCCGTAGGTGTTCCACACCTCGCGTTCGCCATCGTCGAAGCGCCGCACGACCTCCGGTGGGCAGGCCTCGCCGCCGACGATCAGGAGCCGGACGGCGGCCAGGCTTTCGGCGGGCCACAACGCGGCCAGGGTGGGCACGGTCGACACCACGGTGATCCCCCGCTCGCGAAGCCACGGCCCGAGGTCGGCGCCGCTGCGCACCAGCGAGCGCGGGGCGGGCACCAGGCAAGCGCCGTGACGCCAGGCCAGCCACATCTCTTCGCAGGAGGCGTCGAACGCGACGGACAGCCCGGCGAGCACCCGATCGCCCGGCCCGATCGGCTCGTCGCGCAGGAACAGGCGGGCCTCGGCGTCGACGAAAGCCGCGGCAGAACGATGGCTCACCGCGACGCCCTTGGGCTTGCCCGTCGAACCCGAGGTGAAGATGATCCAGGCGTCGTCGGCGGGGTCCGGCGGGCCGGAACGGCCGGTCGACGAGACCTCGGGGCGGAGCGAGAGCTTCGCGTCGGCGCCGATCACCGCGCGGACACCGGCTTCGCGCCAGACCAGCTCGGCTCGCTCCTCCGGGTCGTCGGCGTCGACGGGGACGTAGGCGGCGCCCGCGGCGAGGACCGAGAGCACGGCCAGGTGGAGGTCCACCGTCCCGGCGGCGACGCGCACGCCGACCCGGTCACCGGTGCCCACCCCCGAGGCGCGCAATCCCGCCGCGCGCCTGCGCACTTCGGCGTCGAGTCCGGCGTAGGTCAGCGCGCGTTCGCCGTCGTCGAGCGCCGGCGCGGCCGGCCGGCGGGAAACCGAGTCTTCCAGTATTCGCAGAAGGGTGCGTGCCGCCGGAGCTTCGACTGCCGGGAAAACGGCGAGGCCGAGATCCGGTTCGAGACCGTCGCTAGGTTCACGCAGCCTGATTCCGCGCGCGTCAAGCGTCACGGATCACCTCCTATAACTCGGATTTACCCGGGAACCGAGTACGCCGTGTCCTTATCGGCGAAGACCGGATTTCACCGGGAATACATCTGGCGGAACAACCACTAATTTCACGGTAGCACCGGTTCCTGTGTCCGCGGCGGCGCGAAGTCGCCCGCGTCCGGCTCACACAATCCTTACTATGCACAAACGGGACCACTCAACGGATTACGCGGCGTAGACCGCCAGGTCACCCTTCCCCGTAGACGTGACGACGATCTCTAATAAGGTTCTCATGAGAATCGAAAGAGTGAACACACAGGTATCTCTCAACATTCTCACAGGAACGGCGTGAGATGCTCTCGGCGAGCACCTCAGAATCGCCACGCCAGAATCGCTGAACCCGTCTATTCGGTCAGCGCGCGGGTCATTCGTTCGATGGTGCGCAGGCCTTCACTCAGTACCGAAGCCGCGTCCCCGGCGTTTCCCCGCACGGCCATCAGATCGGCCAGGTCGAGCAAGGTCCTGGCCAGATCATGGCGTGGGCCGGTCCGCTCGAACACGCGCGCGGCCGTGTTCAGCCGGACTTCGGCGGTGCCGAGCTCACCCTCGTCCGCGGCGAGCAGGCCGAGCTGGCGGTGAGCGCGGGCGGCCACCCGGGATTCGGCCTCCCCCTCGGCGAGGACGTCGGCCAGCAGGGCTCGCGCGCTCGCCGCGTGGCCGAGCAGGCGGTGCACCCCGGCCAGTTCCGTGGCGACGTCGGCCGCCTCCGGCCGCCTGCCCTCGGCCGCCAAGATCGTCCGCGCCTCGTCGAGGTCCGTGACGGCGCCGGCGAGATCACCGGCGTCCCGGCGGACGTGGGCCCGCGCCTGGTGACACAGCGCGAGTTCCGGCCGCAGGCCGAGCTGCCGGTGCGCCGCGCGAGCCTGCGCCACGGCGAGCGTCGCGTCGTCGAAGCGGCCGTCCCGCACCAAGGTGCGAGCCAGCCGGAGGTTGAGCTCGCGGACGAGCTCCGGGCTCCGCATCGCCAGCGCGAGTGCCTCGACCGCCGCCGTGGAACCGTCATCACCGACCTGGACGTCGCACGCGGCAAGATGCGCGTCGACGAAGAAAAGCGCCGCCGGATCGGGATGGCCGGACCCGTGCAGCTCGTCCCGGACCGTGCGCAGCAGATGCCGGGCGTAGCGGAACTCGCCCGACCGCCGCAGGCAGACCGCGCGCCCGGCACTCGCCTCGACAGTCAGATGCGGCGGCTCCCCGGCGAGCAGGACGCCCGCCCGCGCGTACAGCTCCGCCGCCTGCTCGAGATCCTCGGTGAGGACGGCGAGGTCGATGATCGCCCGTGCCCGCAGCCGGGGCGGCCCCACCGCGGCCAAGGCCAGCCGTGCCCGGTCACCGGCCACGGCGGCTTCGAGCAGGACGAGCTCCTGCTCGACGACGTGATCCGAGCTCCGGCCGGTGGCCAGCTCCCCCACCCCGAGGCCGAGCCGGAGGGCGAAATGCTGCAGCGCCTCCGCCGACGGGGTGCGCCGGTCGCTTTCGACGGCGGAGATGTAGCCGGGGGTGTACCGGGGCTCGGCGAGCTCGCGCTGGGTCAGGCCGAGGCCGGTGCGCAGCCGGTGGATCCGGCGGCCCACCGTCTCGTCGTCCCGCTGCTTCATCGCCCGCTCCGCCCCGGCTAACCTGGTGGTTTCTCCCGCGCAGGATAACGGTGGTGACCATGGAGGGCTTGGGGCAGCGGCTCCAGCGGCTGCGCGTCGAGCGCGGCCTCACCCAGCAGCAGCTCGCCGCGCCCCAGTACACCCGCGGGTTCCTCGCGACCATCGAAGCGGGCACCCGGGTGCCGTCGGTGGAGGCGCTGGACTACTTCGCCCAGCGGCTCGGCGCCCAGGGGGACGACCTCCGGCACGGCAGGCCGGCCGGTGCCGCCGAGGAGCTGACGGCCGAGCTCGAGCGTGGCCGCAGGTTGTTGTCACGCGGGCAGATCAAGGCCGCGGTGGAGCTCTTCGCCGCGACAGAGCGCGTCGCGAACGGCTATCAGCTGCCGGTCGTGGAGTGCTACGCCCGATACTGCGCCGCCGAGTCGGAGTTACACCAAGGCAAGCTCCCCGAGGCCTTGCGCGCCTACGAGCACGCCGAACTGCTGGCGGCCGGAGCCCCGATCGCCCTGCGTGCCACGCTCGTCCGCCGCCGCGCGCAGTGCCTGCTGAACCTGGAGTCCGTCGCCGCGGCGATCACGTTGCTGGAGGAAGGGCTGGCGGAGGTCAGGGCGGGCACGCCGGTCGATCCCGACGCCGAGCTGCGGCTGCTCGCGGGACTGATCACGCCCTATCACGAACTGGGCGCCCTCGGCCGGATGCTTGACATCGTCGACGAGGGGCTGGCCGTGGCGCCGCGGGCCACCCGGCAGGAGTGGGTCGCCACCTTCTACGACCTCGCCGGGCAGCGTGTCCTCGAGAGCAAGGGTTTCGCCGAGGTCGACCGCTGGTGGGAAAGCGCGCGGCAGACCTTCGCCGCACTGGGCCTGGACAGCGACGCGGGCAGCGTCCACTGGTCCCGTGGCTACGCGCTGAGCCAGGCCGAACGACTTTCCGAGGCGAGGACCGAACTGGGTGAGGCGCTGGCGACCTTCGACGCGGTCGGCCGGGTCCAGGACGCCGCGGGGGTGGCGCTCGAACTGGCCGACGTCTGCCGCAGGCTGGGGGAAACGGCCGAGGCGACGGAACTGGCGAACCGGGCCGCGAAGGTCTGCGCACGGCACGACCTGCTGGCCTGGCTGGCCGAGGCCGACCGGATCCTGGGGCTGCTCGCCGGGGAGGCGGGCGATCTGCCCTCGGCCGGACGACTACTGGAACGCTCCATCGACCGCTATTCCCGCGCCGGGAGCGTGTACGACACGGGCAAGACCTGCCGGCTCTACGGCGATTTGCTGCTGCGCAACGGAAAGACCGACGAAGCCCTTCGGGTTCTCCGCCTCGGCGCGCAGAACATAGCTTCGCAGACCCGCGCGTAGAACGAACCCTCCGAAGGTCTGTTGACGAGTCCGTGCGGCTTGACCTTTACTGCGTATGCATCAACTTGGTTAACACGAGTCAACATCAATGCTGCTTTTTCTGACGGCGAACACGTTAACAGTTAATACGGTTTCGGCGCACCCGTTTCCATGCACATTGACCGAATTGCGGTTTTACGACACAAAACGGACTTTCCACCATTCCCCTTGCCACGCCCTCGAACCAGTGCGCGGCCGGTGAACCCCACAGGGAGCAACCCGATGAGGAAAAGATTCCAGGTACTGGCACTGGCGGTAGCGCCGTTGCCGATACTCGCCACGGCGTTCACCGGTTCGGCGCAGGCCGCCGACCCGCAGGTGGCACTGACGGACAATGTCAGCCCCGCGGTGGCGCACAGCCAGCGCGTCGGTGACCTGCCCGCGGCCCAGCAGGTCTCGGTCGCGGTGGCGCTGAAGCTGCACAACACCGCGCAGCTCGACCGGTTCGTCGCCGACGTCGCGAACCCGCGGTCGCCGATGTACGGCAAGTACCTGACCCCGCAGCAGTTCGCCGCGCAGTACGGCGCGACCAAGTCCGAGACCGACCGCGTCACGGCCTTCTTGCGGGACAAGGGACTCACGATCAACTCGGTCTCCGGTCAGGTCGTGGACGCCACCGGCACGAGCGCGCAGCTCGCCGGCGCGTTCTCCACCTCGATGGGTCTCTACGACGACGCCGCGCAGCACCGGCAGTTCTTCGCCAACGACCGCGCGCCGCTCGTCCCGGCCGCGATCGCCGGTGTCGTGCAGGGTGTCTCTGGCCTCGACAACTTCGCCGTCCGCCACCACAGCGCGGTCTCGGCCCCGAAGGCCAACCCGAACGTCTCGGGCCTCGGGCCCGACGCGCTGCGGTCGATCTACAACACCAACCCGATCGGCGCCGACGGCAGCGGCCAGACCGTCGCGCTCTACGAATTCGACGGGTACAAGCAGTCCGATATCGCCGCATACGACAAGAACTACAACCTGGGTTCGTCGGCGCCGGTCACCGTGCCGGTGAACGGCCAGAATTACGACTCCAACCCCGGCGGCGGCGAGGCCGAGGTGGATCTCGACATCGAGATCGTGCAGGCGATGGCGCCGAAGGCCTCGACCCTCGTCTACGAAGCCGCCAACGACGACAACGGCGAGCTGAACATGGTCAACCAGATCGTCAAGGAGAACAAGGCGCCGGTCGTCTCGATCTCCTGGGGCATCTGCGAGAAGGACATCTCGTCTTCGCAGATGACCAGTGTGGACAACGGCTACAAGCAGGGCGCGGCACAGGGCCAGAGCTTCTTCGTCGCCACCGGTGACGACGGCTCCAAGGGCTGCGCCCGCAGCCAGTCCGGCTCGGGCGTCGTGGCCGCGGGCTGGCCGGGCACCTCGCCCAACGTCACCGGCGTCGGCGGCACCACGCTGACCGTGGGCAGCAACAACAGCTACGGCTCCGAGCGCGGCTGGAGCGGTTCCGGCGGCGGCACCTCGATCCAGTTCAACGCCCCGACGTGGCAGACCGGCGTCAACGGCAAGCGCACCGAACCCGACGTCGCACTCGACGCCGACCCGCAGACCGGCTACGCGGTCTACACCGGCGGCAAGTGGGCGCAGTACGGCGGCACCAGCTGCGCGGCCCCGATGTGGGCGGGCTGGGCGGCGTTGTACAACCAGAAGGCCAAGGCCAAGCTGGGCAACCCCGACGCGGCGATCTACGGCATCGGCAAGGGCAGCAACTACGGCTCGGCCTTCCACGACGTCACCTCGGGCAGCAACGGCGACTTCTCGGCCAAGACCGGCTACGACCAGGTCACCGGCTGGGGCTCCTACAACGGCAACGGCCTGTACACCGCCCTCAACGGCACCCCGACCGGCAACACCGTGTCGGTGACCAACCCGGGCGACCAGACCAACAAGGTCAGCGAAGCGGTCAACCTGCAGGTCAAGGCCACCGACTCCGCTCCTTCGGCGAAGCTGACCTACTCGGCTTCCGGCCTGCCAGCCGGGCTGTCCATCGACTCGGGCAGCGGCCTGATCACCGGCACCACGACGACGCAGGCAGTCTCCAACGTGACCGTCACGGCCACCGACGAGACCAACGCCTCGGGCAACACCGGTTTCAAGTGGACAGTCGGCACCCCGCCGACCGGCACCGTCACGGTGACGAACCCCGGCAGCCAGTGGGGCTTCCGGAACTTCGCCCTGTTCCAGACGATCCAGCTCTCCGCCACGGCCAGTGACGGCGGCTCGGTCACCTTCTCCGCCACCGGCCTCCCGCCGGGCCTGTCGATCAGCGCGTCCGGCGCCATCACCGGCACGCCGAGCACGGGCGGCAACTACTCGGTGACCGCGACGGCCACCGAAGCCAACGGCGCACACGGCTCCGCCACGTTCGCCTTCCAGATCTACGGCTAAGTCCCCACCGGGAGGGGGCAACCCGGACACACCGGGCTGCCCCCTCCCCGCACGCAAACCGTCACCACCGTAGAACTCAGGCCCCCGAGCGTGGAACTCGCGCCCGCCAGTGTGGGACTCGCCGAGTCGCCCCGACCCCCCCGGCGAGTCCCACACTCGGGGGCGCGAGTTCGGCGGATGGGGGGTCCGTACCAACGCAACTCGTCGACGAGTTGCGGGAGGGGGGCGGCGGGCCGGGGCTCCTGACGACGGTGTCAGGAGCCCCGGCCCGCCTTTTTCAGTACCGCACCCTGGCCAGCGACTCGGCCAGGTGCGACGCGATGACCTCGACGTTGGGCGGGTCGAGGACCGACAGGTGGTGGCCGGAGACGGTGACCACCTCCAGGTCACGGCACACCGCGTCCCAGCCGCGCGCCGGATCGGTGCGGTCGAAGCGCGGATCGCGCAGGCCGCCCGGCACCTGCTGTGCCGCGCTGTAGAACACGGCCGGTCCGGAATACTCCTGCGGCCGGTAGCGCTCCAGCAGCCGGGCATCGAGGAACGAGCTGCGCTGGTGTTCGAGGATCGCGCCGCTCACCCGCTCGTCCACCAGCCCCGCCGCGAGGATGGTCGCGACCAGCAGGTCCGCCTGTCCCTCGTCGTCGAGCCTGGCCAGTTCGGCGTAGGGCAGCTCGACCGACCGGCCATAGCTGGTCTCCAGGAACTCGCCGAAGCGCTGGAAACGGTGCTCCAGCAGGTCCACTTCGGACAGTCCGGTCTCCTGCGGCAACGGCAGTGGCAGGATGGGGTCGACCAGGCCGAGCAGCTCGACCCGCTCGCCCGCGAGGTCCAGCTGCCTCGCCACCTCGAACGCCAGGAACCCGCCGAACGACCAGCCCGCCAGCCGGTACGGCCCGCTCGGCTGGATCCGCCGCAGTTCCGGCAGGTAGCGCTGGACGCGCTGCTCGACGGTGCCGGTCCCGTTCACCCGGTCGAACCCGTAGGCCGGGATGTCCTCGGGCAGCAGGTCGACCAGCTGACGGAACACCGCCGTGTCCCCGCCACCGGGGTGGAAGAAGAACAACGGCGTCCCGTCGCCGCTCTCCCGCAGCGACCGGACCGGGCCCCGCACCGCGACGAGCTCACGGACGAGGCCCGCCATCAGCTCCACCGTCGGCCGCTCGAACAACGTCGCCCGGTCCAAGGCCGTGGCGGTGCGGGTACTCAGAAGTCGCGTGACATGGTCGGCCTTTCCTTTGTTGCCACCGTAGGCGGCGAATTCCTGTGTGACGCCCACCGGCACCCCCAGCACCTCCTCCCAGGCCGCGGCCACCAGGCGCTCCGCCGCGTCGCGCGGTGGCACCCGGACCACACCGGGACGCCGTGGCCGCGGCAGGTTCGCCGTTGCCACGACGTCGAGCTCGCCGAAGAGCCAGTCCCGCAGGTCCGCCAGGCTCGCGCCTCGCAGCAGGAGCGAAACCGCCGGAACGGCCTCGAAGTCGTGCTGCAGCCCGTTGCGGATACGGACCGCGAGCAGCGAGTCGACGCCCAGGCCGGTCAGGGGGACGTCGTCGGCCAGCTCGGCCGCGGCCAGCCCCATCACCGAGGCGATCCGGCCCCGCAGCTGGGCGGCGGCGAGTTCGCGGATGTCCGCCGGGTCGCGGTCGCGCAGCGCCGCGAGCCCCGGCCAGTCCGTCGCCGGGCCGGGCGCCTCGGCGTGCTCGGCGAGCAGCGCCTCGAAGAACGGGACCGTGGTCAGGTCGGGGAAGGCCGCCGCGAGCCGGGCCGTGTTGAGCCGTACCGCCCCCGGGGAAACAGCACCGCCGCCGGACCCGAGAACCTCACCGATCAGTCCGAGCCCCTCAGCCGGGCTGATCGGCGTCATCCACGGAACCTCGAGTCCGGCGGCGGCGCCGACCTCGGCCCAGGTGCCCCAGTTGATCGTGGCGGCGGGCAGGCCGCTCGCCCGGCGGAGCGCGACCACGGCGTCCAGGTAGGCGTTCGCCGAGGCGTACGCCGGTTGCCCCGGCAGGCCGTGCAGCGCGGTGGCCGAGGAAAAGCCCAGCCACCAGTCGAGTTCGAGGTCCACAGTGGCCTCGTGCAGGCGCCAGGCGCCGTAGGCCTTGGGCAGCCAAGAGCGACGCAGCGTCTCGGCGTCCAAAAGGGACACTGTCCGGTCGTCGAAGACCGCGGCGGCGTGTACCACCCCTCGCGCGGCCGCGCCGGTTCCGGCCGCCGCGAGCAGGCGCTCCGCGGTGCCGGGTTCGGCGATGTCGCCGAGCACGACCTCGATCAGGGTGCCGGTGGCGGTGAGCTCGTCGATGACGGCCATGGCCGCCGCGTTCGGCGCGGACCGTCCATTGAGGACGATCTTGGCCGCGCCGAGACCGGCGAGCCAGGACGCCAGCGAAAGGCCGAGCCCGCCGAGTCCGCCGGTGACCACGTAGCCACCGTCCGGCCGGACGACCGGGGTGTCGGCGGACCCCGGAGCCACGCCCGGCACCAGCCTGGCGACATAGCGGTGCCCGCCACGCCAGGCGACTTCGTCCTCAGTGGACTGTCCAAGCACCTCTGTCACCAGGTCCGCGGCCGGATCGGCGGCGTCCAGGTCGAGCCAGCTCACCCGCGACGCCGGGTGCTCGAACGAGAGCACCCTGACCAGTCCGCGCAGCGCGGCGGGTCCGGGACGCCCGGTTTCCCCGGACAGCACCTGAGCGGCGGACGAGGTGACGAGCCACACCCGGGGCGGCTGACCGCCCGCGTCGGTGATGGCACGCACCAGCTCGACAGTGTCCCCGACCGCGCGCAGGCCGCTCTCGGGCCGCTCCGCGTGCTGATCGTCCACAAAGAACACGACACCATCCACACCAGACACCGATGTAGCGTCCACTTCGGACACCGCCCGGATCGCCACGCCCGCCTTGTCGAGCGCGGCACCCGCGCGCACGGCCAGCGGGTGACCCGGCGCGGCGACCAGCGTCATCAAGCCGACGGCCTGCGGCTCGGGTGCGTCGGACACCTGCCACTCGCGGTCAAGCAGCTTCTCCCGCAACGGTGCGGCGAGCTCGGATCGGCGCACCCTGCGCACGAACACGTCCGTGATTTCCAGCAGCACCCGCCCGTCGGCGTCCAGCAGCCGCAGCTCGCCCAGCACGCCACCGGCCGCGGGTTCCGGCGGGGTCACCGAAACGTGGCTGGTCACGCCCACGCGAGGGTCCCCGAAGACCCGCACCGTGCCGAACTCCATCGGCAGGTACGCGTCCTCCGAGTCCGCTGTGGACAGAGCGGCGGCGAAAGTCTGCAGGCACGAGTCCAGCAGCACCGGATGGACGAAGTAGCCCGCGGGACGGGCCCCTTCGGGCACCTCGACGGTCGCCACCGCGCTCCAGTCCCCCGCGCGGGCGTCGAGCACCCCGGCGAAGGCAGGTCCGTAGTCGACGCCCAGCGAGCGAAGCCGCTGGTAGAGATCCGCGGCGGCCAACGGGTTCTCCGGCTCGTTCACCGGACGCCATGCCGACTCGCTCTCGCCCCGCTCGGCCACGGTCAGGCTGCAGTGCAGGACCCAGCCGTCGTCTCCCCTGGTGTGCACGCGGATGCGGCCGTCGGCGGCGGTGAACGTCGTGGTGACCCGGGTGTGCGCGGTCAGCGGCAGGGGCTGGTGCAGCGAAAGCCCCCGCAGCTCCAGCAGTTCGGGCGGACGGCCGAGCGCGGTCGCCGCGGCGGTGAAGGCCATCTCGACGTAGCACGCGCCGGCCAGCACCGGACGGCCGTCGATCCGGTGGTCGGCCAGCCACGGCCGGTGCTCGGTGCCGAGATCGGCCTGCCACAGGTGGGTGTCCGCGTCGGGCAGCTCGAGATGGACCCCGAGCAGCGGATGCGCGCCACCGGCCGCGGACCGGACGATCTTCGGCGCCCAGTGCTCGCGGTGCAGCCACGGCGTGCTCGGCAGGTCCAGCAACCGGCCCGAAGTCCACCCCGCGGCGTCACCGGCCGCGAGCGAGGCGCCGAGATTGACGTGGAACTGACGGCTTTCGTCCTCGCCGCGGCGAAGCGTGCCGAGCACGGTCACCGAGCGGTCTTCGGCCGTTTCGGTGATCGCGTGGTGCAGCACCGGATGCGGCGAAATCTCCACGAAGGTCGAGTAGCCGTCGGTCAGCGCCTTTTCGACAGCCTGGGTGAAGCGGACGGGACGGCGCGCGTTGGCCATCCAGTACTCCGCGTCGAACCGGACTTCGCCGGACTCGACGGCCGTCGGGTAGATCGGCACCCGCGGCTCGTGCGCGACGACCTCGGCCAGCTCCTTGCCGAGCAGGCCGATGACCGGCGCGATCAGGTGGGAGTGGCTGGCGACGTCGACGTTGACCAGCTTGGCCAGCAGCCCGCGCCGCCCGACCATCCCCACCAGCGCCTCGATCTGCGCCGAGTCACCGGAAACGACCGTCTGGCCGGGTGCGTTGTACACCGCGAGATCGACCCCGGGGTAGTACCGCAGCAGCTCGCCCACCTCGGCGGCGGACAACTCCAGCAACGCCATCGCGCCGTTGCCCGCGGTCGTGGCCAGCAGCCGTGATCGGCGGACCGCGATCCTCGCACCGTCGGAAAGGGACACCGCACCGGCGACGACGGCGGCGGCCACCTCACCGAGCGAATGCCCGATCACCGCGGCGGGCTCGGCACCGTAGTGCCGCCAGAGTGCGGCGAGCGCCACCTGCACGCCGAACAGCACCGGTTGCAGATCGGCGAACCCGATCGGCTCGATCCCGCTCTCCAGCACCTCGCGCAGCGGACGGCCTTCCGCGCGCAGCGCCGCATCGACCTCATCCACCGCGGCGGCGAACGCCGGTTCGGTGCGCAGCAGACTCCGGCCCATGCCCGCCCACTGCGAGCCCTGGCCGGAGAACACCCACACCGGACCGGCCTGATCGCGGCGGCCGGTGGCGACGCCGGGCGACACCGTCCCGGCGACCAGCGCGCGCAACCCGGTCACCAGCTCGGCGCGGTCAGTCGCGGTGACGACCGCGCGGAACCGCCCACTGGCCCGCCTGGCCAAGGAATGCTCCACATCGGACAGTGGCAGCCGGTCGCCGGGACCGTCGAGCCAGTCGGCGAGCCGCACCGCCGAGCGGCGCAACCGGTCGGCAGAGCCACCCGCGAGCAGGTACTTGCGCGGGTGCCCGTCGACCGGCTCGTCGAGCCGCACCAGCGGCGCCTGCTCGGCGATCACGTGGGCGTTGGTGCCGCCGAAGCCGAACCCGGAGATCCCGGCGCGTGCGGTGTGGCCACCGCCGGGCCAGGGCTGCTGCTCGGCGACGACGGACAGGCCGAGGTCCTCGAACGGGATGTGCGGGTTGGGTTCGGTGAAGTGCAGGCTCGCCGGGATGCGGCGGTTGGCCAGCGCGAGGACGACCTTGATCAGCCCGGTGATTCCCGCCGCGGCCTCGAGGTGGCCAAGGTTGGACTTCACCGAACCGAGCAGCAGCGGCCGTTCGGCCGGGCGGCCATGGCCGAGCACCGCGCCGAGCGCGCTGGCTTCGATCGGGTCGCCGAGCAGGGTGCCGGTGCCATGCGCCTCGACGTAGTCCACATCGGACGGTGCGATCCCGGCCGCGGCGCAGGCCGACCGCAGCAAAGCCTGCTGTGCGATGGGATTCGGCGCGGTCAGCCCGTTGGACCGGCCGTCGGAGTTCACCGCCGACCCCTTGAGCACGGCCAGCACCCGGTCACCGTCGGCCAGCGCCTTGCCCAGCGGTTTGAGCACGACCACCCCGGCGCCCTCGGCGCGCGCGATCCCGTCGGCGGAGGCGTCGAACGGCTTGCACAGCCCGTCCGGCGAGGTGATGCCCATCTGGTCGAAGTTGACCGTGACCCCGGGGCTGAGCAGCAGGTTCGCCCCGGCCGCCAGCGCGACCTCGCTCTCCCCCGCGCGCAGGCTCTGCATCGCCAGGTGCACCGCGACCAGCGACGACGAGCACGCGCTGTCCACGGCGACACTCGGGCCGCGCAGGTCGAGCACGTACGACAGCCGGTTCGCGGCGATGCTCAGCGCCGAACCCGTCCCGCTCCAGGCGTCGATCTTGCTGACGTCGCCGAGCGTCAGCTGGCCGTACTCGTTGCCGCTGATCCCGACGAACACCCCGGTCGAGCTGCCGCGCAGGCGATCCGCGGCCAGCCCGGCGTGTTCCAGCGCCTCCCAGGCGACCTCCAGCAGCAGCCGCTGCTGCGGGTCCATGGCACTCGCCTCGCGGGGCGTGATGCCGAAGAACTCCGCGTCGAACTCGGAGATCGAGTCCAGGAAACCGCCCCAGCGAGTGGTCCGGCCCAGCGCCTCGGCCTGCTCCGGCGAGTCGTGCCCGAACTGCTCCCAGCGGTTGTCCGGCAGCCGCGAGATCGCGTTCTCGGCGGCGATCAGCAGTCGCCAGAAGTCGTCGGGACCGCGGATGCCGCCGGGCAGGCGGCAGCCGACGCCGATGACCGCGATCGGCTCGGCGAACGAGGCAGCCGAGGCGGCCGGAGCCGGGGCCCCGGCCGCCGACGAGCTGATGGAGGTGCCCTCCTCCTTGTCCCCGGTCAGTGCCGTGGCCAGCGCGCTGATAGTCGGGTGCTGCCACAGCAGTTCGGTGGGGAGCTCGCGATCGAGCTCGTCCTCGAGGTCGCCGGTCAGTTCGACGGCGTCGCGCGAGGTGAGGCCGTACTCGCGAAGCGGGCGGTCGGCGTCCACTTCGGACACCGCGATCCCGCAGACCTCGGCGATCCTGGCGGTCAGCCACTGGCGAAGCTGCGATCTGATCATGACAACTCTCCTGACAAGTACAGCGCGCGGGTCGCCGCACGGGCGATCTTCCCGCTGGAGGTGCGAAGGACGGTGCCCGGACGGGCGAGGACGAAGTCGGCGAGCCGCAGGTCGTGGTGCCGGGAGACGACCACGCGCACCGCGCGCTCGACCTCCGACGGCTCCCGATCCGCGGCGTCCACGTGGCTCGAGTACTCGGCGACCACCACGGGCGCCTCGCGGCCCTCGCGGGTCACGCTGAACACGGCGAGCCGGTCGCGCCGCAGGGCCGGGTGGGACTCCTGCACGGTCGCCTCGATGTCCTGCGGGTAATGGTTCTTCCCGTCGATGATGATGAGGTCCTTGAGCCTGCCGGTGATGAACAGCTCGCCGTCGTGGCGGACACCGAGGTCGCCGGTGCGCAGCCAGCCGCCTTCCGGGGACCCGCCGCCGAGCCGTCCGCCGAAGGTCTCGGCCGACCGTTCCGGCTGACGCCAGTAGCCGTCGGCGACGTTGGCCCCGTGCAACCAGATCTCGCCGACGTCGCCGTCCGCCATCGCGACGCCGCGATCGCCGTCGACGATCCGCAGCTGCTGGCCGACCGGGACCCCGGCGGAGACCAGGGTCAGCGCCCGGTCGTCGCCGGTGGCGACCTCGATCGCCCGTCCCGCGCTGAGCTCGGCGCGATCGAGTGTCACGACCCGCGGCGGTCGCGGCGGCGTCGTGCTGACGAAGACCGTCGCCTCGGCCAGCCCGTAGGACGGCCGGTGCGCGTCGGCGCGGAACCCGAGCGGCCCGGTGGCGGCCAGGAAACCCGCGATGGTCTCCGCCCGGACCGGCTCGCTGCCGTTGATCGCGACCCGCACCCCGCTGAGGTCGATCGGCGCACCACTGTCCTCCTTGGACAGTTTGGCGGCGGCGTACTCGTAGGCGAAGTTCGGCGCCGCGGTGATCACGTCCGGGTGCGCGCCCAGCATCCGCAGCCAGCGGACCGGGCGGCGGGTGAAGGCGAACGGGGTGGTGAAGACCGAGTGGCAGCCCGCGTACACCGGCAGGCAGACAAGCTGGACCAGGCGCATGTCGTGGAAGAACGGCAGCCACCCGACACAGGTGCTGTCCTGGTCGATGCCGAAACCCTCGACGACCTGGCGCACGTTCACCGCCAGCGCCCGGTGCGTGATCACCGCGCCCGCCGGTGTCCTGGTCGAGCCTGAGGTGTACTGCAGATACGCGGGCTGCTCCGGCGAAACGGGCACCGGCCGGTAGTCCGCGGCCAGCTCACTGTCCACAGTGTCTACCGCGACCAGGTGTTTTGGCCGGGGAACGGGATGGTTGTTCATCAACCCGCGGATGTCGGCCATCGCCGACTCCGAAGTCAGCCACACCTCGGGGTCGCAGTCGGCCAGCGCGCCGACCAGCCGCTCCCCGTGCGAGCTCACCTCGGGGGCGAACAGCGGGACCGCGATCACCCCGGCGTACAGCGCGCCGAAGAAGCCGACCACGTAGTCGAGGTTCTGCGGGCACAGCACGGCGACGCGCTCACCGGGCCCGGTGATCTGCGCCAGCCTCGCCGCGACGGCGCGGGCCCGGCGATCCAGTTCGGCCCACGACAGCGTCGTCTCCACCCCGTCGCGGTGCTCGCCGTAGTCGACGAACGTGAACGCGGGCCGATCGGAGTCCCAGCGGCTCGAGAGCGACGAGGTCAGCGGGCCGAACTCGGCGGAGAAATCGATTTCTGGGTTAGGCATGACGCTCCCACCTTGTGCGTGCTCGGGTACAAGTTCGTCTACTGATTTGAAGGCTCTTCGAAGCTCGCCCGGCCACCTTGCGGGACGATCAGTCTTCACCACGTAAGCGACCGTTCGCGGTCATTCCGGCCGACACTGCCGACCCGCCGCGAACGTTACCGCCAGTACTTTTGCCTCCGCAAGACCGTCACCATTGTGAGACGAGGCACTGCACGCTTAAAACCACAGTTCACCGGTCATAAGTACCCCGCACGGAGCCTTACCGGCGTTTTTCACACTTTTCACAGGTACGCGGTATTAACAGTTCGCCGGTGAATTCAAATACAGTTTCGCTCGCACTTCAACGACTCGACGAGAAACGGCCACGACCGCGACAGCGCGCGCTGCCAGGACGGCCAGTCATGGGTTCCCTCGCCGAAGCTGGTGAGTGCGGGCGACCCGAGCTCCACCAGCCGTTCGGCCAGCTCACGGCTGGCCGGGCCGATCAGCCTTTCCAGCAGCTGGTCTCCAGGCGCGGGCGGGTCTCCCGCCACCCGGTTCCCGTCCCCCGCGGCCAGGTAGACGGGCGTGCCGACCAGCCCGTCCGCCAGCCGGTACGGATCGTTGCTCAGCCAGGCCCGGCGGTGCGTCCAGCGACTGCCCCACATTCGCCCGATCCGCTCACCGACCGTGTACAGATATCGCCTGAGCAGCATGGGTGTGCCGAATCGCGTGGTGTGCACCAGGCCGCTGTAGGAGGCGACAGCCGCGAACAGCCCGGGGTTGCGGGCGGCGTAGACCAGGGCGCCGTAGCCGCCCATGGAGACCCCGGCGATCGCCCGCCTGCTGCCGCCGCAGTAGCGCCGCTCGATCAGTTCCCGCAGCTCCACCAGGTGAAACCGCGGCCAGTCAGGCGTCGTGCCACGCTGGTCGGGCTTGCGCCACTGGGTGTAGAACCCCGCCCGGCCGCCGTCCGGCAGCACCACGAGCACGTCGTCGGCCAGCGCCCTCGCCGCGATATCGGTGTGTTTCGTCCAGCATTCGGGACCGTCGTCACCGCCGTGCAATAAATAGAGCACCGGCCAGCGCCGGCGGCCACCGGGTTTCCAGTCACGCGGCGTCAGCAAACGCACGGGCACGGTTCTGCCCAGTGCCGTCGACCGCACCTGGAGATCGACCGAATTACACCGGCCGAGCAGTTCCGCGGTTACCTCGATTTCACCATGAAGATACATTTGTCCCTCGGCACTGTTTGCTGTTCTGTTTGCCCCGGCTATCGTGGGGTGAACCGGGTCGGCACGGGTGTGAATCCGTATTCCGCCGCCGCCCCTTCCAACCACACCCGATCGACGCCGGGAAGGCCTTTCCTATGAATTCTGCGTACCCCTTTCCCGATACCGGCGTCCGCCGCGGCGGGTGGACCCTGGTGGCCGTCTCACTCGGCGGGATGATGGTCGGCCTCGACGGCACGGCGCTGACCATCGCGGGGCCGGAGATCGCCCGCTCCACCGGTTCGTCGCTGGCCGATCTGCAGTGGATCACCAACGCGTACCTCCTTGCGCTGGCGGTGTTCCTGTTCCCGGCCGGCCGGTTCGCGGACCGGTTCGGCAGGCGGCGCCTGTTCCTGGCCGGCGTGCTCGGCTTCGGCCTGGTGTCGCTGCTCATCGCGTTCACCTCGACGACCGGGCCGCTGATCGCTTTGCGTGCGGCACAAGGGTTGTGCGGGGCGATGCTGCAACCGGCCGCGCTCGCGCTGCTGCGCGTCGCCTTCCCGCCGCACCGGCTTGAGCTGGCGCTGGGCATCTGGGGTGGCGCGGCCGCGGCGTCCATCGCGGCCGGGCCGATCGTGGCCGGGCTGCTCGTGCAGCGGTTCGGCTGGCAGGCGGTGTTCGCGGTCAACGTCCCGATCTCGGTGCTCACGGTGCTGCTCACCCTCGCCACCGTGACCGAGTCCCGGGTTCGGGGCGTACAGGGCAGAACCCGGGATCTGCTGCGTGCTCCCGGGGTGGTGATCGGCGCGACACTCACGATGCTGAGCTACTTCTCCCTGTTCGGCATCCTGTTCTTCCTGACCCTGTACCTGCAGAACGTGCGGGGCCTCGACCCGATCGGCGCCGGGGTGTGGCTGCTGCCGGTCACCGTGGTCGTCGTGCTCAGCGCGCCGCTCGGTGGCGCGCTGACCGCGAGGTTCGGCCCCCGGCTGCCCGCAGCGGGCGGGCTCGCCCTGATCGCCACCGGTCTGCTCGGCTTCACCCGGCTCGACGCCACCACCGGCTGGACCAGCGCGCTGCCCGCCTCGATCGTGCTCGGGCTCGGCACCGGGATCGCGCTGATCGCCTCGACCCAGGTGATCATCTCGGGGGCGCCGGTGGCGATGTCCGCGCTGGCGTCGGCGCTGCAGCAGGTGGCCACCCAGGTCGGCGGGGTGCTCGGGATCGTCGTGCTCGGCGCCGTGATGTCGTGGCGGGCCGGTTACTTCGTCGCCGACGAGTCCGTGACGCAGGGAACGGTGCCTCCGGGGGTGAGTCCGGCCGACGCGCATCTCGCCTTCCTGGCGGGCTTCGCGGCGACAGCGGTGGCCGCGGCCGCGGTCGTCGGGGCGGGAGCGGTGATCGCACTGCGGGTCCGCTCAGGCCGCGCCGGTGCGCAGCCGGCCGGGCCACCAGAGCGTACGTCCGATGTGGACAGTGAGCGCCGGCACCAGCAGTGAGCGGACGATCAGCGTGTCGAGCAGGACGCCGAAGGCGACCAGGAACGCGATCTGCGCCATGAACAGGATCGGCAGCACCGACAACGCGGCGAAGGTCGCGGCCAGCACCACCCCGGCCGAGGTGATCACCCCGCCGGTGACGGACAGCGCCTTGAGCGCGCCGGCCTTGGTGCCGAGGTGCCGCGCCTCCTCGCGGACCCTGGTCATCAGGAAGATGTTGTAGTCGATGCCCAGCGCCACCAGGAAGACGAACGCGTAGAGCGGCACCGACGGGTCCGAGCCGGGGAAGCCAAGGACGTCGTTGAACACCAGGGCCCCGACGCCCAGGGTGGCGGCGAACGACAGGACCACGGTCGCGATCAGCATCAGCGGGGCCAGCAGCGAACGCAGCAGCAGCGCCAGCACGCAGAAGATGACCAGCAGGACGATCGGGATGATGACCATCCGGTCGCGCTCGGCCGCGTCGTTGATCTCCTGCTGCACGGCGGTCTGCCCGCCCACCTTGGCCTGGGCGCCGGGCACCGCCCGCACGGCGTCGCGCAGCTTGCCGACGGTCGTGGCCGCGGCGTCGGAGTCCGCCGGGTTCCGCAGGGTCGCGTCGATCTCGACCAGCCCGTCGATCACCCGCGGCGCGTTCGTGCCCGCGGCGGCCGACACCTGGGCGCCCGCCACGCCGTCGACGGCGCCCGCCGCGGCGACCACCTGCGCCGCGGTATCCTTTGTGGACACGATCACGGCCGGATCGCCGGCGCCGCCGGGGAAATGCCGGGCCAGCGTCTCCTGCCCGGACACCGCTTCGACGCGGTTGAGGAACACGTCGGACTGGCTCACCCCGGTCGACTTCAGCATCGGCGCGAACGCGGCCAGCGCGGCCAGTACGAACGCGGTCACCACCCAGACCGTGCGGAACCGGCGGCCGACCAGCTTCGAAACCCGTTCCCACAGGCCGTCGCGCGGCTTGCTGGGCAGTCTCAGCGGCCAGAACGCGGCACGGCCCAGCAGGGCGAGCATGGCGGGCAGGAAGGTGAGCGACGCCAGCAGTGACGCCCCGATGCCGATCGCGGCGACCGGCCCGAGCCCCTTGTTGGACGTGAGCTCGCTGAAGAGCATGCACAGGAGGCCGAGCACGACCGTCCCCGCCGAAGCGGTGATCGATTCGACCGAGGCGCGCAGCGCGACCACGACGGCCACCCGCGGATCGCTCAGCTGCGTCAGTTCCTCCCGATATCGCGCGACGAGCAGCAGCGCGTAGTCGGTCGAGGCCCCGAAGACGAGAATGAACAGAATGCCCTGCGACTGCCCGTTGAGCGTCAGCGCACCGCCCGATGCCAGCGGATAGACCACGGCCGCGGCCGCGATGAGCGCGAGCCCGGCGGTGGCCAGCACGACCACCGGCAGCAGCGGGCTGCGGTAGACCAGCGCGAGGATGAGCACCACCGCGATCGCCGTGATCACCAGCAGTTTGCCGTCGATGCCGCCGAAAACCTCGCTGAAGTCGGCGTTGTACCCGCCCGGCCCGGTGACGGCGGCCGTGAGGCCCGCGGGCGCGCCGGCGTGGAGGATCTCCCGCACGGACTTCACCGTCTCACCGGCCGCGAAACCGTCCACACCGGACACCGGCACGACGAGCTGCACGGCTTTACCGTCCTGAGAGGACACCGGCGGACTCACCGGACCGGACAGGCCGCCGAGCTTCGCGATCCCCGCCGCGTCCCGGGTGATCGCCGCGCGGTCGGGCTCGGTGATCCCGCCGTCACGGCTGTAGATCACCAGCGCGGGCAGGACCTTGCCGCCCGCGAAGCGCTCCTGGAGATGGGCGACCTCGGTCGCCTCGGCGGAGGCGGGCAGGAAGGAGGCGCCGTCGTTGGTCTGCACTTTCGAGAGCAGGCCGGGGAAAGACGCACCCAGGACGCCGAAGACGAGCCACGCGAGCGCGATCAGCGCCGGGAGCAGCCAGCGGCGCCGCACCGGCGCCGGGGGATCTTCGGTCGACTTGTTGGCCAGCCGCAGGCTCATGGGACACCTCGGGGAGTGCGACAGAGAATGGACAGAATGGGACGCCCGTACAGGGCTCACCTAACTGACAACCACACCGGCGGGCAAGCATCGACCGGCGACTTTCGTTCACCCTGCGAACGGGTTCGCGACGCCAGGACCGGGCGAGTTCCCGGTGCCACGCGCTCTGCCAGGTGATTTGCCCCGCCCGGCGGGTGAAGTGAAATGTGAAAATCACCGGCTGTGGTCCGGCTCTCACTCAGCGATCCGAAGTGGACCCCGGTCCGAGGCCGAGCCGGACGAGCCACCAGAGCTCCGCGAGGTCCCCGGGTTCGTGCAGGTCCGCGCCGGTGAGTTCACTGAACTGGGCCAGCCTGCGCCGCAGCGTGTTGACGTGCACGTGTGACGCGGCGGCGGCCTCGTCCACCCGCAGGCGGTGCGCCAGGTGGACGACCACCGAACGCCAGATGTCTTCGCCGTAGGAACCCTTGTCCTGCAACGGTTTCAACAGCCGGTCGACGAGAATGCGGGTCAGGTCGGGGTCGGTCGCCGCCACCGCGGCCAGTCGCAACGTCTCCAGTTCGTGCGCGCCGGACAGGCCGAGTCGCGAAGCCGCCGCGAGCGCGCGGCCCGCCGAACGCGCGGACACGGACAGGTCCTGCGGCGCGCAAACCGGCCCGAGCCCGAACGTGCCGAGCCCGGCCGGGAGCCGGACTCCGGCGTCGAGCACGCCGAGCACGTCCTCCCTCCCCACCGCGGCCACCACCCCGCCGGACGGCATCGACTCGCGCAGCACGGAAACCGTCACGTCGGCGGCGAGCCTCCCGCGCAGCGCCGCGTACCGGCCGCCGGGGTCCAGCCCGAGGCGGGCGAGATGCTGGCGGCTCGCCGCGGCGGAACCCGGCCCGCCCAGCAGCGCCCGCAGCGACTCACCGATCCGCTGCTCGTCCTCCCTGGCGACGCGCAGCTCGACCTCGTGGTGTGCGGTGGCCGCGGCGACGGTGACGACGTCGAGCCAGCGCCACATCAGCTGGACCGTGACGAGCAGCTCCGAGTCGCCGGCGCCACGCTTGCGCGCCAGCGCCGCGACCAGCTCCCAGCAGTCCTCACCGGCCACCCGGTAGGCGGCGAGCACCGCGGCGAGGCTGACCCCCTCGCGAGCGCGCCCGGCGCCGATCTCGGTGATCCTCCGCAGTTCGGCGGGATCCGGCAGCCGGTTTTCCCGCAGGTGGGCCAGCGCGACGGCGATGATCCGGTGGTTCCCGGCCCGCAGGTCCTCGTCGGTGACGGCGTCGTACTCGGGGACCTCGGCGCGAATCCGCGCGACCAGCCGGTCGACGACCTCGTCCAGCCTGCCGGGTTCGCCCAGCAGCTCGTCCAGTACCGCGGCGGTCATGGTGGAAACCTCCAGCCGAACGTCCTCGGGACGCCCGATAAATACAGTGTCGACCCGGGTTCATTGTCGCAAACTCCCGCCTCCCGGATCATGGACCGATCCGGCCATCGCCGACCGGACGACGTCGCGACGGGAGACGCACCGCATGCAGCTCACCCCCTTGGCCAACCAGGTCGCCGCACTGGCCGAAGCCGATCCCGGCCGGCCCGCGATCACCTGCGAGGGTCACTCGATCGGGCGACGGGAGCTGGATCAGCGCAGCACCGCGCTGGCCCACGCGTACGCGGGACTGGGCGTGCGGCCCGGGTCGCTGGTGACGATCGCGCTGCCGAACGGGGGTCGAGTTCCTGCTGGCGACGGTCGCGAGCTGGAAGCTGGGCGCGGTCCCGCAGCCGGTGTCGTACCGGCTGCCCGCCGCCGAACTGGCCGCGGTGCTGGACCTCGCGGATCCCGCGCTGGTGGTCGGCCTTGACGTGCCCGGCCGCCGCTCGGTCCCGGCGGGCTTCACCGCTGCCCCGGACCACACGGACCTGCCCCGGGTTCCGCTCGCCGCCTGGAAGGCGCCCACCTCCGGCGGCAGCACCGGGCGTCCCAAGGTCATCGTGTCCGGCCAGCCCGCGGCAGCCGAGGTCCTCGCCGGGTTCGCGGCGCGGTTCCGCATGCCCGCCGACGGCGTGCATCTCGTCGCCGGGCCGCTCTACCACAACGCGCCGTTCATGATGTCGACCGCGGCGCTGCTCACCGGCAGCCACGTGGTCGTGCTGCCCCGGTTCGACGCCGGCGCGCTGCTCGACGCCGTCGGGACGCACCGGGTCGACTGGACGTTCCTGGTGCCGACGATGCTGCACCGGCTGTGGCGGCTGCCCGAAACCGAGCGGGCGGCCGCCGACCTGTCCAGCCTGCGCGTCCTGCTGCACGGCGCGGCTCCGTGCCCGGCCTGGCTGAAACACGCGTGGATCGACTGGATCGGGCCGGAGCGGATGTTCGAGCTGTACGCCAGCACCGAGGCGCAGGCGGGCTGCCTGATCACCGGCACCGAATGGCTCGCCCATCCCGGCAGCGTCGGGCGGGTGGCACTGGGTGAGATCCGGATCCTCGACGAAGCCCACCGCGAGGTCCCCGCCGGGCAGACCGGTGAGATCTGGATGCGTCCGGCCCCGGGTGACCCGGCGACCTACAGCTACCTCGGCGACACCGCGGCCACCCTGCCCGGCGGCTGGGAGTCACCCGGCGACCTCGGCCGGTTCGACGCCGAGGGCTACCTCTACCTCGCCGACCGCAAGCCGGACATGATCCTCGTCGGCGGCGCGAACGTCTTCCCCGCCGAGGTGGAAGCGGCGCTGGACGAGCACCCGTCGGTACTGTCGAGCTGTGTGATCGGCCTGCCGGACGACGAGTACGGCAACGTCGTGCACGCCGTGGTGCAGACCGAAGGACCACTGGACGAGGCCGGGTTGCTGGCCCACCTCAAGGAGAAACTGGTGCCTTACAAGCTGCCGCGCAGCTTCGAACGGGTTGCACAGCCGTTGCGCGACGACGCTGGCAAAGTGCGCCGGGCGAGCGTCAGGGCCGAACGGCTGGCGGCCCGTCGATGATCGGCGCGCGACCCGGCACCGGCCCGGCCGTCGTCTCGCGGCAGGTGCTGGGGCCTCGGCTCGTCGAGTACACTTTGGACTCCCCCGTACTCGGCGAGACCACCAGCCTGCGGATCCTGTTCCCCACTGGCTACGGAGCCGAACCGGACGTCCGTTTCCCAGTGCTGTACCTGCTGCACGGCGGGGACGACGACTACCGATCCTGGACGGACAAGGGCGAGGCGGCCGAAACGACCGAGCCGCTGCCAATGATCGTGGTGATGCCGGACGCGCGCAACGGGTTCTACTCGAACTGGGAGAAGGCGGGCCGCCACGGCCGGACCCCCTGGGAGAGCTTCCACCTCGGCGAGCTGCTCCCGTGGGTCGACCGGACCTTCCGGACGCTGGCACAGCGGGAGAGTCGTGCCGCCGCTGGACTGTCCATGGGCGGCTTCGGCGCTTTCTCCTACGCGGCAAGACATCCGGACCTGTTCGTCGCGGCGGCGAGTTTCTCCGGGGTGCTCGACACGAACCGGCACCCGTGGATCACCGAGATCGCCGGACGGCGCGACGGCGGCGGTTTCGGCGCGATCTGGGGTGACCGGCTCACCCGCTCCATACGCTGGCGCGCGCACAATCCCTGGGACCTGGCAGAGAATCTGCGCGGCTCGGTACTGTTCGTCCGGACCGGCAACGGGGTGCCCGGCGAGTTCGACCACGGGCTGGCGCCCGACCCCGTCGAGGCGATCGTGTTCCACCAGTCGACGCGCCTGCACAAGCGGCTCACGGCACTGGGCATCGACCACGACTGGCACCACGGCCGGGGAACGCACGACTGGCCGTACTGGATCCGCGACCTGCGCGAGACGGCGCCCCTGCTGGCCGGGGTGTTCGCCGACCCGCCCCCGGCACCGTCGCCGTTCACCTTCACCTCCGCGGAACCCGAGTTCGAGGCCTGGGGCTGGCGAGTGAGCTTTTCCCGCCAGCACAAGGAGTTCACCATTCTGTCCGATGTGGACGAACATGGCTTCGGACTTGCCCGGAGCGGCGCGCCGACCGTCCGCACCGCCCCCCGGTACGAGCCGGGCGAGGAGTACAAGGTGCGCGTCGACGATCCGTCCGGCAGCCGCTCGGCCACCTCCCGTGCCGATCGGGGCGGCCACCTGACGTTCCCGCTGAAACTCGGCCCTGGCGGCACGGCCAGGGTCGAGATCGGCGCGACCCGATGACCGCCACGCTCGACGAGCCGACCGTCCCGGTCACCGGGCGGTGGATCGCCGCGCTGTCGGCCGCGGTACTGGGCATGTCGCTGGCGGTGCTGCCGACGATCCAGGTGCTGCTTCCGTTGCAGGTCGAGGAGATCGACCCGGCGGGCAAGGTGACGAGTCTCGCCTGGATCACCCTGCTGGCGGCGGTGGTGTCGATGGCGGTGTGCCCGATCGCGGGCGCGCTGTCGGACCGCACCACCTCCCGGTTCGGCAGACGGCGGCCGTGGGTGCTCGGCAGCGGGGTCGTCTGCGCCGTGGCGCTGGTCGCGCAGAGCGGCCAGCACAGCCTCGCCGGTGTCGCGGTGACCTGGATGATCGTGCAGGCGGGCACGAACTCGCTGTACGCCGCGCTGACCGCGTCCGTGCCCGACCTCGTGCCGGTGCCGCAGCGGGGCACGGTCTCGGCGTTCGTCGGGTTGCCGACGCCGCTGGCGCTGATCCTCGGCAGCTTCCTGCTGAGTTCACTGGTGACCGGCCGGTTCGCCGGGTACTGCCTGCTGGCCGGGCTGCTGCTCGCGCTGATCGTCCCGTTCGTGCTGAACGCGGCGGACAGCCCGCGGCGCACGCCGCCCGCACGGACACCGCTGCGGTTCACCCACGACCTCGGCTGGGCGTTCGGGAGCAGGCTGGGCATCCAGCTCGCCAACGCGCTCGGCACGTTGTACCTGCTCTATTACCTGCGCGACATCGTCCACCATCCCGATCCGGCGAAGGCGGTCTTCCTGCTCATCGCCGTGTACACCGCCGGAATCGTGCTGACCAGCGTGGTCGCCGGGCGGTGGTCCGACCGGTCCGGACGGCGTAAGCCTTTCGTGGTCGCCTCGGCGGCGGTGGTCGCCGCCGCGATGGTCGTGCTGTCCGTGGCGCACACGTTCTCGTGGGCGCTCGTCGCGGCCGGGCTGATGGGCGTGGGCTACGGCGTCTACCTGGCCGTCGACAACGCGCTGATCACCCAGGTGCTGCCTGCCGCCGGCAGCAGGGCCAGGGATCTGGGCGTGATCAATCTGGCCAACACCGCGCCGCAGGCGCTGGCCGCCGCGATCGCCGGGCTGGTGATCAGCGAGCTCGGCGGCTACTCGCCGCTGTACCTGCTCGCGGCGGCCTGCGCCCTCGGTGGCGCCGTCGCGATCGGCCCGGTCCGGGCGGTGCGCTGAACCGCGTCAATCGCCTCAGTCGCCGAAGTACCAGCGGATCCCGAAATGGCCGGGACCGCAGTCGCGGCCGACCACCAGCACGGTGTTGGACATCCCGAGCTTGAGGCCATGGACGGTCTCGGCGATCCCGTCGCCGGGCGGTGCGATGAACTGCTGGCAGCGCTGGGGAACCGCCGCCGGGTCGAAGCAGACCTCGAGCAGGTACTCCCGCACGGACCGGCGGAACCGCCGGAAATAGGCTTCACTGACCGCGGAACGCGGGAACTCCCGGCGCGGGTTCTGGACTTCGAACTCGATCAGCACGGTTTCGCCCTTGCGCAGCGGACGCTCGAACAGCAGCTCGGCGGCGAACAGGCTGGTGACCGTGCTCGTGACCACCTTGCCGAGGCGGCAGTTGCGCAACCCGGTCACGATCGGCTGATCACCGGCTTCGCCACCGTCCCAGTCGCACACCAGCAGGGCCCGGTCGGGGCCGCCGCATTCGGCGCGCATCACCTGGGTGCACCGGACGGCGCGTTCCCGGCCGTCCGGGCCGACCAGCACCCGATCGTGCAAGGTGAGGCGGCGCAACGCGGTGTCCGGCACAGTGGGAACGTCACCGAGCAGCCCGGCGACGTCGGACCGCGACGGCCACAGGTCGGCGAGACCGGGCATCCCGTCGCCGCGGCGGCCACGGGGTGTCGGCGGGCCGAGCAGGTCGCGCAGCGAATGACGAGGTACCTCGAGCACCTCTTCGAGATGTCCGAGCGCCCGCAACGAGGTCGGCCGCTCGGGACGGCGCTGCCCGGACTGCCAGTAGCTCAAGGTCGCCAGGCTGATCTGGACGCCCTGTCTGCTCAGGCGATGCTGAATCCGGTCAAGACTGAGCCCCCTGGCCACGATGGCGGCCCGCAACGCGACGTCGAACGGACCGTGTTCGAGCAGCCGGTCCAGGTCGTCACGCTCTTCGAAAGCAGCAGCCATCCCGCCTCCTCACGTTCGAGATCCGGCGTGACACCAAAGTGTGTCGTGAGATGCGTACTGGTCAGTAGGGTACGGAATCCGTGACCGGCTGGCTACCTACTTACGACCCAGAATTCCGCCTGACGGCTTAGCCCATTACGCCATTCAGCGCAGCCTGGCCTAGCCCGATCGGCGATGATCGGCCAAATTCTCACGCTACGCACAGGTTCGCAGCCCCATCGTGAATATGTCACCACCAACGGGTTAATGTCTCGCCCTGGCGTTCAAGATCCCCCTGGTGGAGGAGTGTCAACGAGCCGATACGACACGGCGTCACCCACCTCCGGGGTGGTCGCCCACGTTCCGGAGTCGGCAGTCCAGGTCCGGCCGCCGAAAACCACCTGGCCGACCCCGAAGCCGACGGCATGCGCGACCAGCCAGCCGGCGAACGCCCAGCCCCGAGCCTCCGGCTGCGGCCGGCTGACGGTGACGGTCCCCAACTCCGCCTTCGCGGCGGCCACCAGGTCCGCACCCCGGGTGAGGGTGCCGAGACTCCGGCAGGTCAGCGACGCGGGAAACTGACCGGTCAGCGCGGCGGCCAGCGCCCTGGCCTCGGGCTCCCACTGCGCGTAGGCGTCCGGCGCCCCGGATCGCTGAACGCGCTGAGCCGCCACTTTTGCAAGGTTGAGTCGAGGGAAGGCCCCCTTCAGTCGCCACCCCAGGCTTGCCGTGTGCCCTGATGGGAGCCTTCACGGCGTTTAACGCTGTCATGGTGGCCTTCAGGGGCACGCATGAAACGGTCGTGGCGGTATGAAACGGGCAAATGGGCAGACTTTCTGTCCTTTGTGGAGGGTAGGCGGCTTCGAAGGACAGGCGCCCGAGGCTTCGAGCGGCGGCTGCTGCGTCAGTTCTCAGACGCGTTCGGAGGTTGGCTACAGCTCCAGTTCATGGTCGTGCGCGAGTACGGGGTGTGCGTCGCAGACTCGCCGTGGATGACGTTGTCCTCCGTGAGTTCGACGGCGTTCAGGCGGTTGTTCCCGCCAGCCACGATCTGCTGGGCCGGGCCACCGTCCGCAGGCAGGAAAACGAGGGAACCGTCACTGGTCGCGGTGCCGACGATCGCCCCTGCGGCGTTCATCGCGGAGATGGACCGCAACTCCGGCCAGGTGCGTGCGACAGTGCCGTCGAGATTCCACACGACGGCCGACTCGGCGCCGTAACCGCCGATCCGGCCACCACTGGCACCACCGTCAGCGCAAGTTATCCCGAGGCGAGATCCACCTGGACGGCCCGGTGATCACTGCCGGTCGACGGCAGCACCGAGTCCCCGGCACTCGTGAAACCCCGGCTCAGCACATGATCGGGCCTGGTCAGCGGGAAACCGGCGGGCCAGGTGAAGCCGAAGCCGGTTCGTGCCTCGGTCAGTGTCGTCGTCAGTGAGTCGAACCGGCGGTCGGTGGACGCGGTGTTGAAGTCGCCGAGCACCAGTGCCCTGGACGCCGGGTCGGCGTCGACGAGGGCCGCGAGCTCGGACAGCGCCCGGTCGCGGCCGTCGCTCTCGCCGATCCGGATCGACGCGAGGTGGACGACGTACACACTGACCGGCCCGTCCGGCGTCGACACCGTGGCCCGCAACGCCCGTGGCCAGCCCTGGGCGAGGTCGAGCCTGCGGACGTCGGCGACCGGGTAGCGGCTCCACAGCCCGACCGTGCCGACGATCGCCGTGTACGGATGTTCCCGATCCAGTGCGGGAGTACCGCCGGTGCGTTCCTGGACCGCGATCAGGTCCGCGCCCGACTTCGCCAGCGCGGACGTCGCGCTCATCGACCCGCCGAGGTTCTGCGTGACGACCCTGAGCCCGGCGCGGCCGCCGTCACCGCCGCTCACGAGCGTCGGCACGAACAGCACCGCCCAGGCGAGTACGGGCACCAGCACGGCCAGCGCACCCAGCTTCGTCCGCAGGACCGCCGCGAGTAGCAGCAGCGGGACGACGACCAGCCCGAGCCACGGCAGGAAGCTGTCCAGCGCCGTGCCGAACCCGCCGACGTCCGGGATGAGGCGGTGGCCGAGGAGCACCACGGCCAGCAGTACCGACAGGACGGCGAGCACCACGTCGCGAGTACGCCATCGAGTGAGCATGGCGCCCATCGTGGACGTCGTCGCTGAGAGATTTATAAGGACTGGCATGGGATGTGTCGAGCGTAACGGCGAAGCAACCTCAACGAGCGCGCTGCACGCGGGCCTCGGTCCACACGGGTTCGCCGGACTCCGTCACCCGCCCCGGGGCGGCGGTGAGCAGCAGGTCGCGGACCACCTGGTCGTCACGGACCGAGCCGATGAACTGGGGCATGAAGGCGTAGCCGCCCTGCACGCTCACGCTGCCGTCGACCGGTTTGATCTCACGGTTCAGCAGCCGGAGCAGCGTGGTCTTGCCCGCACCGTTGTCGCCGACCAGCGCGACAACCTGCCCCGCGGCCACCCGGAAGGACACGTCCTCGAACAGCTGCCTGCCATCGGCGAGCCGATAGGACAACCCCGTCGCTTCCAAGTAGCCCATCCGCGCAGTCTGACCGGTCACCCCCACCCGGCGCGACCGGTTTTCCGTGCGCCAACTGCCGCCACTCGTGATTGAACGGCGCACACGCGTGATTGGGCTGCGCACACGATGATGCCCCGCCAATCACGTGTGGCGGCAGTTCAATCACGGGTGTGGACCTTCTGATCACGTGTGGCGGCAGTCTGATCACGCCGGGGCGTCAGAGCCAGTCGTCGGGGCGGGGCCAGGACAGCAACGCCGCCAGGGAATCCGGGGCGGGCTCGGTGACGGTGTACCGTCCACAGTGGAATAGGAGGGGTCGGGCGTCGGAGGGTGGGCCCAGCGCGGTGACGCGGCCGATCACCACGTGATGGTCACCCGCGTCGTGGACGGCTTCCAGGTCGCAGTCGATCCAGGTCAGCGCGCCCTCGATCAGGGGGGCGCCGGACGGCGAAGGTGTCCAAGGGACCTGGGCGAACTTGTCGGCACCTCTCGCGCCGAAGACCGCGCTGATCTCCTGCTGGTCACCGGCCAGGACGTTGACGGCGAAATGTCCGGCGGCGGCCAGGATCGGCCAGGTCCGGGATTTCTTGGCCGGGCAGAACAGGACCAGCGGCGGGTCCAGGGACACCGCTGAGAACGACTGGCAGGCGAACCCGGCGGGCGCGGTGCCGTCGTGTCCGGTGACGACGGCGACACCGGTGCAGAAGTGGCCGAGCACCGACCGGAATTCGAGCTCCGACACCATCGCGGTCATGGCCGGGCGCCGACTGAGAAGTCGTGCCCCCACAAGGAAACCGCGGTACTTTCGCGGGCGATCCACGCCTCGTCGTCGACCTGACGGCCCTCGCAGCCGAACTCGACGTCGAAGCCGCCGGGCGTCTTCATGTAGAACGAAAGCATGAGGTCGTTGACGTGCCTGCCGAGCGTCGCCGACATCGGCACCTCGCGCCGGATCGCGCGATCGAGGCAGAGGCCGACGTCGTCGGTGTTCTCCACCTCGACCATCAGGTGCACGATCCCGCTCGGCGTCGGCATCGGCAGGAACGCCAGGCTGTGGTGACGCGGGTTGCAGCCGAAGAACCGCAGCCACGCCGGTGGCCCATCGGCGGGACGGCCGACGAACTGCGGCGGCAGGCGCATCGAGTCACGCAGCCGGAACCCGAGGACGTTGCGGTAGAACGTCAGCGACGCCTCGTCGTCCTTAGTGGACAAAACGACGTGGCCGAGTCCCTGTTCGCCGGTGACGAACCGGTGGCCGTACGGGCTCACCACGCGCCGATGCTGCAGGGCGACGCCGTGGAAGACCTCTTGCGTGTTTCCGGACGGGTCGTCGAACGACACCAGCCCGTCGACCTTGCGATCGGCCAGCTGCTCGGGCGTGCCTTCCTTGTACGGCAAGGAATGCGCGTCCAGACTCGCCCTGATCTCGTCGAGATCGCGGGCGTGCGCGACCTCCCAGCCGGTCTGCACCAGGCGATCCGCCGAACCGGGGACGATCACCAGCCGCGCCGGGAAATCGTCCATCCGCAGGTAGAGCGCGTCCGGATTCGTACCGGAGCCCTCGACCATGCCGAGCACCTTGAGCCCGTACTCGCGCCACGCGGCCAGGTCGGTGGCCTCGACGCGCAGATAACCCAGCGACCGGATACCCATCAGGACGCTCCGAGGAAGTCGAGGGCCAGCCGGTTGAACTCGTCGAACTTCTCCAGCTGCGCCCAGTGCCCGCAGCCGCCGAACACGTGCAGCTGCGCACGCGGGATCGTCTTGAGCGCGAGCAGCGCGCCGTCGAGCGGGTTGACCCGATCCTCACGGCCCCAGATCAGCAGCACGCGCTGGCGCAGCCGATGGGCCTCGCGCCAGAGCATGCCCTGCTCGTAGGTGTCCGGTCGCGCGAACGACATGCCCATCGCGCGCATCGCGGCCAGCGATTCGGGCGAGCTCGCGGCGGCGAACCGGTCGTCGATGAGCTCGTCGGTGATCAGCGACTGGTCGTACACCATTACCCGCAGGAACGCCTCGAGCTTCTCCCGCGTCGGCCCCGGTGGAGCGCCGAACCGGCCCAGGTTCTTGATGCCCTCGGTCGGGTCGGGCGAGAAAACGTTGACGCTCAAGCCGCCCGGCCCCATCAGCACCAGCCGCCCGGCCCGCTGGGGATGGTCCAAGGCGAGTCGAACGGCCGCGCCGCCGCCGAGCGAGTTGCCGACGAAGTGCGCGCGCTCGATGCCGAGCGCGTCCATCAGCCCGATGACGGCGTCCGCGCTGTAAGAGAAATACTGCGGATGCTCGGTGAGTTTGTCCGACCGCCCGAACCCCGGCTGGTCGACGGCCAGGGTGCGGTAGGACTTCGCGAACACCGCCACGTTACGGCCGAAGTTGCTCCACGCCGACGCGCCGGGCCCGCCGCCGTGCAGCAGGATCAGCGTTTCGTCGTGCTCGGCGCCGGCCTCGTGGTAGTGCAGGCGCAGGTCGCCAGCCTGGACGTACTTGCCTTCGGCCATCACACCATCGCATTCTCGACGGGCAGCCCGAAGGCGCCGGTGCCGAACATGACGTACGCGCGTTCGGCGTCGTTCGCCGCGTGCACCCGGCCCGAGTGCGCGTCGCGCCAGAACCGCTGGATCGGCGTCCCGACCCGCAACGCGCGGCCGCCGGAGTTCTCGAAGAGCCGGTCGATCGCGGCGATCGAGCGCTCGGTGCCGCGCACCTGGTCCCGCCGGACCCGCAGCCGGGTGGAGAACGGGAGCTTCTCCCCCTTGCAGGCCAGCTGGTAGAGCTCGTCGATGTTGTGTGTCAGCTGCAGCCAGGCCGCGTCGATCTCGCTGGCCGCTTCGGCGATCCGCACCTTGGCAAAGGGGTCCTCTTTGGACTGCTCGCCCGCGTACGCCGCGCGGACACGCTTGCGCTGATGCTCCAGGTGCGCGTCGTAGGCGCCCTGCGCCATGCCGATGATCGGCGCGGTGATCGTGCTCGGATGCACTGAGCCGTAAGGGAGTTTGTACAGCGGACCCGGATTGACGAGCTGCCCCGGCGTCCGGCACTTGGACGTCGCCATGAAGCTCAGCGCGCGGTGTTTCGGGATGAACACGTCGTTCACCACGATGTCGTTGGAGCCCGTGCCGCGCAGGCCGACGGTGTCCCAGACGTCCTCGATCGTGTAGTCCGCGATCGGAAGCAGGTACGTGCAGAAGTCGACGGGCTTGCCGTCGGCGAACGCCGGAGCGCCCAGCAGGACCCAGGTCGAATGGTCGCAGCCCGAGGAAAAGCTCCACTTTCCGGTCAGCCGGTAGCCGCCGTCGACGATCGTCGCCTTGCCCATCGGGGCGTACGAGGACGAGATGCGGACGTCGACGTCGTCGGCCCAGACGTCCTCCTGTGCCTGCGCCTCGAACAGCGCCAGGTGCCAGGGGTGCACGCCGAGGATCGACGCGACCCAGCCCGTCGACCCGCAGGCGCTCGCGATGTCCCGCACGGCGGTGTAGAACGTCACCGGGTCGGACTCGTAGCCGCCGTACGGCTTCGGCTGCAGGAGCTTGAAGAATCCTGTCTCCTGCAAGGACTTGATCGACGCCTCGGGGATGCGGCGGAGGTCCTCGGTCTCCTGCGCCCGTTCACGCAGCACCGGCAGCAGGTCGCGAACTCCGGCGATCACCTCATGGGTACTCATGCGCTGCCCTCTCTCACGATGAACGCTGAGGCAAGACTAGAACACGTTCTCGTTTTTGTCGAGAATGCCCCGCGCCAGCGCACTGTTCATCCCAGCCCTGCGGCCGGAAAACACGCAGTCGGCCAGGGACAGACCGCTGACATAGGACCTGGAACAGATTCCTGCCGCGGTCCGGCCCGCGGCGTACAGGCCGGGGATCGGCTGCCCGTCCGCGGCACGCACGGCGCCGGTCCGCTCGTCGACCACCAGGCCGCCGAGGGTGAGCATCGGGCACGGGAAGCCGAGATCGGGCCGGATGGAGACGTCGATGAGCGAGTACGGCGGCGTATCGAGCGGCCTGGCGAACTCGGCGGGCTTGCCCAGCGGGTCAGCGGTCCGGTACGCCTTGAGACTGCCCGCGAGACCGTCCGGATCGACACCGGCCCGGCGCGCCACGGCCTCCACCGAACTCGCGCTGACGCGGCCGCGTCGCAGCAGGTACAGCGCCTGAAGCCATTGGAACCATTGACTTTGCCCGCGTGCGTCGCGCCGGGCCTCCCGCACGATCGAGTCGTCGACGAGCAGCCAGCCGTTGCCCTGATGCCCGGTGATCATCCGCTCGCCGACGGCCGCGCCGTAGCGGGATTCGTCGATGATGCGCCGCCCGCCGGCGTCCACCAGGATCCCGCCGAGGAACGCGCTGGGCGGGGTGATGAACCGCCAGGCCGAGATCCGGCCCAGCTCGGCGGTCGCACCACCGGCCTCCACCCCGAGCAGGATGCCCGAGCCGTCGTCGGCCGAAGTCCCCAGCGCCAGCCCGCCCCGGTACGCGGGTGCGTGCTCACGCACCATCTCGCGGTTGGCGATGAAACCCCCGGCGGCCAGGATCACGCCGCGCCGCGCGGTGATCCGCAGCTCGCGGGCATGACGTCGTTCCAGTCGTTCGACGCGGCGGTGCAAGGCCTTGCGCAGCGCGGGCACGTAGATCCCGGGCTTCGCGGAGTACTTGGCCAGCAACCGATGCGCCAATCGCACCCGCGCGGGCGCGTCACGCAGCGAGGACACGACCACGCCCGTGACAGTCCCGTCTTCATCAGCCACGAGCTGCTGCGCCGACGTCTGCGGCAGCACCCGGACCCCTCGCCGCCGAACGCTCTCGGCCAGCCGCGCGAACAGGAGTTTCCCAGAAGTGCCTGGCCCCTTCACCCGATGTCCGCGGGGAGCGGGCTTCGCCGCATCGCGGAAACCGCCCGCCGCCTCACTGCCCGAGTAGTAGAGGTAGTGCTTGTCGCTCGGGTACGACGTCTTGTACGGGCACAGACTGCCTTCGAACGGGACGTCGTTGGCCTCCAGCCAGGTGATCATCTCGGTGCTCGACGCACAGAACCGCCGGAGCGTCTCCTCGGTCACCACGTCGCCGGTTTCCAGGCGCAGGTAGTCGTACATCGCGTCGGCGGTGTCCTCGACATCCGCCTCGCGCTGCTGGGCGGTCCCGCCACCGGCGTAGACCACCCCGCCACTGACCGCACTGGCCCCGCCACCGGCGAAACGGTCCAGCACCAGTACGTCGGCACCCGCGTCGGCGGCCTCGATCGCCGCACAAGCGCCCGCTGCCCCGAAGCCTACGATCACCACGTCCGCGACAAGCTCGTCCATTCCGCCACTCTAGAACTAGAACACGTTATCGTCTATGGTGGCCGAAGTGGCCACACGCTGGCCGTAAGCGCCCTGCAACACGTTCCAAACGAGGGGGCCGCGGAAGCCGGGCCGCGGCCACCCGAACAACCACGCACGCGCGCGCCCTTGGCCGAAGGCCTCGCTGTCCCGGCGGCAGGGCGCCCCCCGATACGGAGGTGACTTGACTCGTGGGCCCAAGCCCTGGCGACGAGATCGCGATTGCGCGCAAACCCGCGTCACCACAGTTCCAGGAGTTCGACGTCGTCGTGGCGGGGAGTGGGGCCGCCGGGATGACCGCCGCGCTGGCGGCCGCCCACCAGGGTCTCAGCGTTGTCGTGGTCGAGAAAGCGGCCCGGTTCGGCGGCTCCACCGCCCGTTCCGGCGGCGGGGTCTGGATCCCCGGCAACGAGGCGCTCGTCGCCGCCGGTATCGACGAACCACCCGAACGGGCGCGGGAGTACCTGCGGTCCATCGTCGGCGACGTCGTCCCCGCGATCCGCCGGGACACCTTCGTCGACCGGGGGCCCGAAGTCCTGGCCTTCGTCCGGCAGCACACGCCGCTGCGCTTCCGCTGGGTCCGCGACTACTCCGACTACCACCCCGAGGCGCCGGGCGGGCGGCCCGGCGGCCGATCGGTCGAGCCGGTGGCGCTGGACGGCCACGTGCTCGGCCCCGAACTCGCGAACCTCGAGCCGCCCTACAGCGCGCCTCCGCTCGGTGTGCCGATCACTCAGGCGGACTACCGCTGGCTCAGCCTGCTCGCCCGTCACCCGCGCGGGGTACTCCGCGTGTTCGGCCTCGGCGCGCGCTGGCTGGCGGGGCGGGTCACCGGCAAGCACCTGCTGTCCATGGGGCAAGCGCTTGCGGCCGGGCTGCGGGCCGGTTTGCAGCGCGCGGACGTGCCCGTCTGGCTCGACACCCCGCTCCGGGACCTGATCACCGAAGGTGACCGCGTGACCGGGGTCGTCGTTCACCGGAACGGCAAAGACGTCGAGCTGCGGGCCCGCCGGGGCGTGATCCTCGCCAGCGGCGGGTTCGAGCACAACGAGGAGATGCGGACCAAGTACCAGCGCTCCCCCATCGGCACCGCGTGGACCGTCGGCGCCGAGGCCAACACCGGCGACGGCATCACCGCCGGACTCAAGCTCGGCGCCGCGCTCGACCTGATGGACGACGCCTGGTGGGGCCCGACGATCCCGCTGACCGGCGGTCCGTGGTTCGCCCTCGCCGAGCGGTCGCGGCCGGGCTGCCTGATGGTCGACGCCCGGGGCGAGCGGTTCGTGAACGAGTCCGCGCCCTACGTCGAGGCCGTGCACGCGATGTACGGCGAAGGCGACGGCCCTGGCGAGCACATCCCGACCTGGCTGGTGTTCGACCAGCGCAACCGGAACCGGTACATGTTCACCGGGCTCGGCCCGCGCCAGCCGCTGCCGGGACGCTGGTTCAAGGCCGGGATCGCGGCCAAGGCGAGCACGCTGGCGGAGCTGGCGGCCCGCATCGAGGTGCCGACCGAGGCGCTGAGCAAGACCGTCGAACGCTTCAACGGCTTCGCCCGCACCGGCGTCGACGAGGACTTCGGGCGTGGGCAGAGCAAGTACGACCATTACTACGGCGACCCGCGCACCAAGCCGAACCCGAGCCTCGGGCCGCTCGACACCGCGCCGTTCTACGCGGTGAAGATCGTGCCCGGCGACCTCGGCACCAAGGGCGGCCTGCGGACCGACGAGCACGCGCGGGTCCTGCGCGAGGACGGTTCGGTCGTCGGCGGGCTGTACGCGGCGGGCAACACCAGCGCGGCGGTGATGGGCCGGACCTACGCCGGGCCCGGCGCGACGATCGGACCGGCGATGGTGTTCGGCTACCTTGCGGCCGAGCATCTCGCGCACCAAGATCAGACCGAGACTGGAGGCGGGCGATGAGCGAGACCATCCGGACGATCGACGTGGGCGAGCCGCCGTCGAGGTTCGCGCGCGGCTGGCACTGTTTCGGTCTCGCCGAGGGCTTCCGCGACGGGAAACCCCACGCCATCACCGCCTTCGGCACGAAACTGGTGGTGTTCGCCGACTCCGGTGGCAAGCTCAACGTGCTCGACGGTTACTGCCGCCACATGGGCGGCGACCTGACCCAGGGCAGTGTCAAGGGTGACGAGGTCGCCTGCCCGTTCCACGACTGGCGCTGGAACGGCACCGGGAAGTGCGTCGCGATCCCTTACGCCAAAAGGGTTCCGCTGCGAGCGCGGACCAGGTCGTGGCGCTGCCTGGAGGAGAACAAGCAGCTGTTCGTCTGGCACGACCCCGAGGGCAAACCGCCGCCGGAAGACATCGTCATCCCGCGGATCGAGGGCGTGTTCGACGGCGAGTGGAGCAACTGGACCTGGGACTCGGTGCTCATCGAGGGCGCGAACTGCCGCGAGATCATCGACAACGTGGTCGACATGGCGCACTTCTTCTACGTGCACTACGCCTTCCCGACCTACTTCAAGAACGTCTTCGAGGGCCACATCGCGACGCAGTACCTCAACACCAAGGGCCGCTCCGACGTCGGCATGCTGTCCAACTACGGCGGCGAGGAGAACCTGCTGCGTTCCGAGGCGTCGTACTTCGGGCCGTCGTACATGATCAACAGCCTGATCAACACCTACCACGGCCTCGAAGTCGAGAACATCCTGATCAACTGCCACTACCCGGTCAGCCCGACGTCGTTCGTGCTGCAGTGGGGCGTGCTGGTCAAGAAGCTGCCCGGGATCTCCGACGAGCACGCCGACAAGATCGCGGCGAAGTTCGCGAAGGGCGTCGAGTTCGGCTTCCTGCAGGACGTCGAGATCTGGCGGAACAAGAGCCGCGTCGACAACCCGCTGCTGTGCGAGGAGGACGGGCCGGTGTACCAGCTTCGCCGCTGGTACGACCAGTTCTACGTCGACGCCGCGGACATCACCGAGGACATGACCCGGCGTTTCGAGTTCGAGGTGGACACCACCCGCGCCAACGAGGTCTGGTCGGCCGAGGTCGCGGAAAACCTGGCCAGGCAGCAAAAAGAGCAGGCGGAGGAGGCCGGGGTGTGAAGCCCGAGGCCGTCGAGTTCCTCACCGCCGGGTTGCGGCCCGTCGACTGCCGGACGTGCGGCACCCGCGTGCTGGTCAAGAAGAACAGTCTCCAGCACACGAGCGTCCAATGGACCAGCGACGCGTCCCGCAGCTGCCCGGTGTTCGCCGAGCGGGTGGCCGCCGGGGCGCGGACGGCGTTGCTCGACTCCTGTGCGCGGCTGAGCGAGAGCATCGCCGCGGCGGTCGAGGACGGGCTGCTGGAGGTGGCGGATGGGTGAGGTCCACACGGTGACCGTCGCGGAGGTGATCGAGGAGACCGCCGACGCGTGTTCGGTCGTGTTCGAGATCCCGGCCGAGCTGGCGAAGGCGTTCGAGTACACGCCAGGTCAGTTCCTCACCCTGCGGATCCCCAGTGACCGCACGGGTTCGGTGGCCCGGTGCTACTCGCTGTCCAGCGCGCCGCACGAGAACCGCGTCCAGGTCACGGTGAAACGCACCGGCTTCGGTTCGAACTGGGTGTGCGACAGCCTGCACGCGGGCGCGCGGATCGAGGTGCTGCCACCGGCCGGGGTCTTCACGCCGCGCTCGCTCGACGGGGACTTCCTGCTCTTCGCGGGAGGCAGTGGCATCACCCCGGTGCTGTCGATCCTGAAGTCAGCGCTGGAGCACGGACGCGGCCGAACCGTGCTGGTGTACGCCAACCGCGACGAGCGGTCGGTGATCTTCGCCGACGAACTCACCGCGCTCGCCGTCCGTCATCCCGAGCGGCTGGTCGTCGTCCACTGGCTGGAAAGCATCCAGGGGCTGCCCGGCGTCGCGCAGCTCAGGGCGCTTGCCGCGCCCTACCAGGGACACGAGGCGTTCCTCTGCGGTCCGGGGCCGTTCATGGACGCCGTCCGGGAAGCACTGACCGCGCTGGGCGTACCGCGCCAACAGGTCCACGTGGAGAGGTTCGTGTCGCTCGACGGCAACCCGTTCGAGGACGCACCCGCCGTGGTGCCGACCGAAACCGGCTCGGGCAGCGTCATGGTGACGCTCGACGGCGAGACAGCCACGTTCGACTGGCCGAAGCAGACCAAACTGTTGGACCTGTTGCTGGACAAGGGACTCGACGCGCCGTACTCGTGCCGCGCGGGACAGTGCAGCGCGTGCGCTTGCCGGATCGTCGCCGGAGAGGTCAAGATGCTGCACAACGAGATCCTGGACCCCGAGGACATCGCCGAGGGCATCGTGCTGGCCTGCCAGTCGCTGCCGCTCACCGACGACGTCTCGGTCACCTACGAATAGGAGCGCGTGTGCCCATCGACCCCGCCGTCGCGATCGGTGCCGAACTCGGCGAAGTCGCCTTCGCCTGGACCCCGTCCGACGTACTCCTCTACCACCTCGCGCTGGGCGCCGGCGCGGATCCGACGAGCGAGCGGGAGCTGCGCTACACCTACGAGCAGGACCTGCGCGTGCTGCCGACGTTCGCCACGGTCGCGGCCAACCTGCGCGTGTTCGACCCACCGGCGGTTTCGTTCCCCGGCGTCGACATCGACCTGGCGAAGGTGTTGCACGGCAAGCAGGAGGTGATCGCGCACGGGCCGATCCCGGTGTCGGGCAAGGCTGTCGCGCATTCGCGGATCGTGGACGTGTTCGACAAGGGCAAGGCCGCGGTGATCGTCCAGGAGACCGAGGCGGTCGGCGAAGACGGGAGTCCACTGTGGACTTCGAGGTCGACCATCTTCGCCAGGGGCGAGGGTGGCTTCGGCGGCGAGCGTGGCCCGTCCGATCGGGTCGAGCCACCGTCCGGCGAACCCGACGCGGTCATCGACACACCGACACTCCCCCAGCAGGCCCTGCTGTACCGCCTGTGCGGCGACCGCAACCCGCTGCACGCCGACCCTGAGTTCGCTCGGCGCGCGGGCTTCGACACGCCGATCCTGCACGGCCTGTGCACCTACGGCGTCGTCGCCAAGGCCGTGACCGACGCCTTCCTCGACGGTGACCCCACCCGTGTCGGCTCGTTCGCCGCGAAGTTCGCGGGCGTCGTCTACCCCGGCGAGACGCTCCGCACGCGCGTCTGGCGCGAGGAGGACAGGCTCGTCGTCGCGACCACCATCCCCAGCCGCGACGACGCGCCCGTCCTCGCCGACGCCATCCTCACTCCCCGCCCCTGAGCCCTGGCGCGGTTCGCTGACTTGATAACGGAACGGTAACGGTGAGGTCGCGTTTTGAACCGGCTGCCGGGGACATCCGTACCAACCAATGTCGGAAACCTGTTCCCCGAAAACGGGTTTCCGATTCTTCCCGCATTCTTTTCCTCCCCCGTCAGCAGTTCTTGCCCGGACACCGCCTTCTTTGGTGTGCCCGGAGAATCGAACGAGGTGAGCTAGTCTATGGCCCCGAACAGACGCCGGTCCCCGGCTACGGGCAGGCACCGGATCACCCGCCGGACCAAGATCGCGACCGGTGCGATCGGCCTGGCGATCGCCGTCGGCGCACTGGCCGTGGTCACCACCACGGGCAGCACCGGCGACGCCAGCGCGGACCCCGCTGACCAGTCCTTCTTCCTCGACATCGCCAAGGTCCCTGCGGGCGTCAACGTCAACAAGGCCCTACTGGGAAAGGGCGCGAAAGGCACGTTCACCGTCAACTGCGGCAAGAACGAGAACGGCCACTTCAACCCCGACAACTTCATCGCGCAGCCCGGCATCCGCAACGGCGCGCAGCACCTGCACGACTACGTGGGCAACCTCTCGGCCAACGCCGACTCCAACAACAAGAGCCTGCTGAAGTCCGGCACCACCTGCAAAAACGGCGACAAGTCGGCGTACTTCTGGCCCGTGGTGCGGATCGACACCGGCGACGAAGAAAAGGCCGCCGCGAACTCCGCGGGCAAGGACCCGGTGGACGACCGCGCCGGCGCCGCCAAGGACGCCGTCGCCCCGCAGGTGGACTGCCCCGACGTCGCGAGCAAGCTCCCCGAAGTCCCCGACCAGGCCATGGACGAGGTGAACCAGAACCTCGACCAGATCGACACGCAGATCGACGAAGCGAACAAGCGGCTGGCCCAGGGCGACCTCAAGAACCAGGCCGACGTCCAGAACGCCGTCCTCGGGCCGCTGAAGGACAAGCTGAAGGCGATCGTCGACCGGATCGTCACCGCCATCGGCCGCAACGCCCCCCAGCCCGCCGACCTCGGCGACGTGGCGCGGTGCGCGGTGAAGAAGAACGGCAACGGCGGCCTCGACAACGGCGGCGCCAACAGCAACACGGACAAGGGCGCGACCGACGCACAGAAGAAGGAGAAGCAGCAGAACGGCAAGGCCCAGGAACTGCCGGGGGTGAACGACCAGAACGAACTGGCGGGCAACGACGGCGAGATCCAGCGCGTCCAGACCGCCAAGATCACCTTCCAGAGCGGCGGCGCGCGGAAGGTCGTCGCGATGCCCAAGTTCCTGCGCGTGCTCTACGGCGACGCGAAGGAGCAGGCGAACGGGCCCGCCAACGCCAGGGCGAGCTGGACCTGCACCGGCTTCGAGGACCGCCTCACCGACCACTACCCGATCTGCCCGAACGGCAGCAAGGTCGAGCGGATCCACGCCTTCCCGAACTGCTGGGACGGCAAGAACGTCGACAGTGCCAACCACCGCACGCACATCGTGTTCTCGGACCAGAACGGCACCTGCCCGCGCGGGTTCAAGAACGTGCCCCAGCTGAAGATCACCCTGGTCTACAACATCCCGCACGACATCCAGGTCAAGGGACAGTACAAAGTGGACGCCTTCCCCGAGGAGAGCCACAACCCGCGCTCGGATCACGACGACTTCGCCAACGTGATGAGCCAGTCCCAGATGACCAGGGTGGTGAGCTGCATCAACAACGGCAAACGATGCGCTGAGTAGAGGACCAACGCGCTGGAAGGCCACCTTGAGAGACTCTAACGCCCTCAAGGTGGCCTTCAGAGGCAACTGACTACAGGGTCTTCTCCAGGCGGGTCGCGAGGAGCTTGATGAAGCGGGACGGGTCGGTCAGCTCGCCGCCTTCGGCGAGCAGGGCCATGCCGTAGAGCAGCTCGGCCGTCTCCGCCAGCCCGGCGTCCTCGGCCCGCTCACCGTGGGCGGACTTGAGGCCGGTGACCAGCGGGTGCGTCGGGTTCAGCTCCAGGATCCGCTTGATCTGCGGCAGTTCCTGCCCCATCGCGCGGTACATCTTCTCCAGCGTCGGGGTGACGTCGTGGGTGTCACCGACGATGCACGCGGGCGACGTGGTGAGCCGCGACGAAAGCCGCACCTCCTTGACGCTTTCGCCCAGCGTCGTCGTCATCCACGAAAGGAGCTCGGTGAAGTCCTTCTGCTGCTCCTCGGCCGTCTTCTTCTCGTCCTCGGTGTCGAGGTCGACCTGGCCCTTGGCGATGGACTTGAACTGCTTGCCCTCGAACCCGGAAACCGCGTCGACCCACATCTCGTCGATCGGGTCGGTGAGTACCAGCACCTCGAAACCCTTGGCCCGCAACGCTTCCATATGCGGCGAGTTCTCGATGCTCGGCCGGGAGTCGCCCGTCATGTAGTAGATGTGCTCCTGGCCCTCCTTCATCCGCTCCACGTACTGCTTCAGCGCGGTCGGCTCCTCGGCGTCGTGCGTCGAGGGGAACGAAGAGATGTCGAGGATCGCGTCGCGGTTCTCGAAGTCGTCGAGCAGGCCTTCCTTGACCGCCCGGCCGAACTCCTTCCAGAACGTCGCGTACTTCTCGGCGTCGGCGGCCATCATGGTCTTGACCGTCGAGAGCACCTTCTTGACCAGGCGACGGCGGATCAGCTGGATCTGCCTGTCCTGCTGGAGGATCTCGCGCGACACGTTCAGCGACAGGTCCTGCGCGTCGACGACGCCCTTGACGAAGCGCAGGTACTCCGGCATCAGCGCTTCGCAGTCGTCCATGATGAAGACGCGCTTGACGTAGAGCTGCACGCCGCGCTTGCGCTCCCGCATGAACAGGTCCATCGGCGCCTGCGACGGGATGAACAGCAGCGCCTGGTACTCGAAAGTGCCCTCGGCCTGCAGCCGGAAGGTCTCCAGCGGGTTCTGCCAGTCGTGGCTGACGTGCTTGTAGAACTCGTTGTACTCGTCCTCGGTGACGTCACTGCTCGACCGCGCCCAGAGCGCCTTCATCGAGTTGATCGTCTCGACCTCGGGCGCGCCCTCTTCCGGCGACTCGACGGCCATCCGGATGGGCCAGGTGAGGAAGTCCGAGTACTTCTTGACGATCTCGCGGATCTTCGCCGTCGAGGTGTAGTCGAAGAGGTGGTCCTCCGCGTCCTCCGCCTTGAGGTGCAGCGTGACGGCGGTGCCCTGCGGCGCGTCCGCGGCGGGCTCGATCGTGTAAGTCCCCTCCCCCGCCGACTCCCACCGGACGCCCTCGTCCGAGCCTGCCCGGCGCGTCACCAGCGTGACCTTGTCGGCCACCATGAAGCTCGAGTAGAACCCGACGCCGAACTGCCCGATGAGGTCCTGGGAGGCGGCGGAGTCCTGGGTTTCCTTGAGCTTGCGCAGGAACTCGGCGGTGCCGGACTTCGCGATCGTGCCGATCAGGCTCACGACGTCTTCGCGGGTCATGCCGATGCCGTTGTCGCGCACGGTGAGCGTGCGCTGCTCGGCGTCCACCTCGATCGCGATGTGCAGATCGGCGGTGTCGGCGTCCAGCTCCTTGTCCCGGTACGACTCCAGCCGCACCTTGTCCAGCGCGTCGGAGGCGTTGGACACGAGCTCGCGGAGGAAGGTGTCCTTGTTCGAGTAGATGGAGTGGATCATCAGCTGCAGCAGCTGGCGTGCCTCGGACTGGAACTCGAGGGTCTCGATCGACGTGGTCACGGGATTCCTTTCAGGCGTTCGCTACCGACGGCCCCGGACCCGGCGTGACCCCGGACCGGCAACGTGCCGTGGTACATCGATGACGTGCGTCGATCCTACTTCCCGCCGCCGGGCGGTTTCAGGCGAAGTGCTCGACGTAGGGGGCCAGTTTCACGGTGAGGTCCCGGCGGTCGTCGCCCTCGGCGAACCGCGGGCGGGGATGCGCGGGGCTGCGCCCGGTGGTCACGGCCGCCACGAACTCGGCGACCTGGGCGGGTGACGGGACCAGCTCCTCGCCGAAGTACGCCACGAGCTTGGGGTGGTCCCCGTGCTCCTCCTCGACGGCCACGGCCCAGCCGTGCCGCTCGCTCCAGAACAGCATCAGATCCCGTTCGGGATGCCGCGGTGACCGCCGCGCCAGCGCCAGGTAGGCGGTGGCGGTGTCGCTGACCTCGTGCGTCACGCCGTCCGCCGTCACGCCGACCGCGTCGGCGACTCTCCGGATGTACCCCGCCAGCCCTCTTGTCATCGCCGACATACCGCCGGCTTGGGTGTCCATAGCAGCCAGGATAGGCACCGGAGGCACTCTCCCGGCGTAGCGACGCTTACATGTTGACAGTATCGCTGCTCTCAATCGCTTGATATCGTCGTTAACGTGAACGCGAAAACAGCGATACTCGAAGCGGCGGCGGAACTGCTCGCCACCTCCCCGATCGCGGACGTCTCGACCCGGGCCGTCTGCGAGGCGGCGGGGGTCGGCGCGCCGACGTTGTACCGGCATTTCGGGGACAAGGAAGGGCTGCTCTCGGCGGTCGTCGACCACGGTTTCGAGCAGTACCTGTCCGGCAGACGGGCGGCGAAACCGTCCGCGGACCCGGTCAGCGACCTGCGCGCCGGGTGGGACAGCCACGTCGCGTTCGCGCTCTCACACCCGAGCTACTACCGGCTCATGTACTCCCCCGCGGTCCGGACGCCGCCCGAGGCGGCCGCGGAGGCCCAGCGGCTGCTGCTGCTGACCCTCGAACGGTGCGCGAGCGCCGGGCGGCTGCGAGTCGCCCCCGCCGTCGCCGCCCAGCTGGTGATGGCGGCGAACGTCGGGGTCGCGCTGATGCTCATCACGCATCGCGACCTCTACAGCGAGGACGTCTCCCCCCGGGTCCGCGACGCCGTCCACGCGGCGATCCTCACCCCCGGCGCAGCGGCCGCGGGCCCGGCCGGACTGTCCACGGCGGCGACCCAGCTTGGCGCACTACTCGGACAGTCCACATCGGACGGAGCGGACACCGGCGGGCTCAGCAGGGCCGAGCTCGCGCTGATGCGGGAATGGCTGCTCCGGCTGTCCACGCCCTGAGTCAGCCACACCGAGACACCGACCACGGTCGCCGCGTCCGCGACGACCGGCTTCGCGGTCGTCGTCAACTACGCGGGCTGACGCAGGACGTGAGCCGGAAGCTGGCGGAGATCACGCCGCCGGTCGCCGACGTCGCCGCTGTCGCGACGGAACTGACGCGGGTCGTGGACCTGCCCAAGGGCGCGCGCCCGTTCCGCACGCACATCGACCCGTCGCAGGACGGCAGCGCGGTGGTCAGCGCGGTGGCGGACCTGCTCAGCCCGGCCGCCGGCTGAACCAGGTGAGCAGGACGTGGTCCTTCGCCGGACCGGTCACCGCCCACTCCTGCCGCCAGCGGTCCGCGGCCAGCACCCGGTAGCCGCCGCGATAGACGTCGTCGCGGCAGGGGTGGGTGCTGTCCCACCGGCCTTCTCGCAGGTCGACGTCGTGGAAGAAACCGCCGTGATCGAAATGCACGCTCGCCCGGCCGGGCCCGTCCGGGCGGTAGTGCAGTTCCCGCGTCACCGGCCCCTGGTAGCCGCCCATCTCGAGGGTGCCTGCCTCGCGGTAGACGAGCACGGAGTCCTCCATGACGAACGTCGCCGAACCGGCCACCGTGCCGGTCGTGGCGCCGGACGCGTCGAGGATCTCCCGCTCCAGCCGCCAGTTCCCGGTGAGGTAGGCCACGAGATCGGGCACCGGAAAGAGCTCCACACCGGCCATTGTGCCCGCCGGGGCGGTGCGGCAGGCTCGCCCCATGGGGAAACGGCGCCGGACACGGGTTTTCGCGGGGGTGGGGGCGGTGCTCGCCAGCCTGGTCGTGCTCACGACCGTGGTGTTGACCCGTGCCGATCGCCATCCAGAACCGGGAACGCTCATGGTCGTTTCGGTCACCGCCACGGCGATGACCGCGTTGAAGCCGGACATGCCGCTGCGGCCCGCGCCCGTCCCGAGCGCTATCGCGAAACTGCCGAAACCCACGCTCACCGCCGACACCGGCTGCCGGATCGGCCGTGGCTCCGCGGAGCTGCCCGCGGTCCCGGCGGCGGTGAGCAGGAGGGTGGACGAGGCCTGGGACCGGCTCGAACGCTGGCTTTCCGGCCATGCCCCGAAGTCGGCGAAGGCGTTGCCCCCGGCCGCGTCCCCGGCCGCGATCGCCAAGCTGCAGAAGGACATCGGCGTCCCGCTGCCACCGGAGCTCGTCGCGTCGCTCGAGCGGCACGACGGCTCCGGACCGGTCGAGCTCCTGCCCTCCTACACCCCGGCTTCGGCGGACGGAATCGCGTACGACGCGAAGATGATGTGCGACATCATGGCGGGCCTGGCCAACGAAAGTGCGGGCTACTGGTGGGACGGGCAGGTGGTGCCGTTCGCCGTGGACGGCGCGGGCAGTCTGCTGGTGCTGGACCAGCGGCCCGGTCACGGCGGGCAGGTCGGCGAGCACCACGAGGACGGCGAGCTGGAGTTCGGCGGCCGGCCCACCTCGTTGACGGACCTGCTCGAGCAGACGGCCACCGCGCTCGAAACCGGCCGTCCGCTGCGGGACTTCCTCCCGAACGCCGAAAAAGGCGAGCTGGACTGGGTGTTCATCCGCTGACGGGTCGCCGCGCGCGGGACTGTCGGACCACCGCCCTACAATCGGCCGGGTGTCAGCACTCGAAACAGAGCCCGGCGTAAGCGGCGCGCTGGACACCCTGCACCGGGTGTTCGGCTACGACTCGTTCCGCGGCGAGCAGCACGAGATCGTCGAGCATGTGATCAGCGGCGGTGACGCGCTGGTCCTGATGCCCACCGGCGGCGGGAAATCGCTGTGCTACCAGATCCCCGCGCTGGTGCGCGAGGGCGTCGGCGTGGTCGTCTCGCCGCTCATCGCGCTGATGCAGGACCAGGTCGACGCGCTGCGCAACGTGGGCGTCCGGGCCGGGTTCCTCAACTCGACGCAGGACTACGCGGAGCGCAACCAGGTCGAGGCGGACTTCGTGTCCGGCGAGCTGGACCTGCTCTACCTGGCGCCGGAACGGCTGGCGGTGGAGTCCACCGTGCGGCTGCTCGACCGCGGCAAGATCTCGTTGTTCGCCATCGACGAGGCGCACTGTGTCGCCCAGTGGGGCCACGACTTCCGCCCCGACTACCTGATGCTCTCAGCGCTGCACGAGCGCTGGCCGGACGTGCCGCGCATCGCGCTGACCGCCACCGCGACCAAGGCCACGCACGCCGAAATCGCGTCCCGGCTGAACCTCGACGGGGCTCGCCATTTCGTGGCCAGCTTCGACCGGCCGAACATCCAGTACCGCATCGTCGGCAAGAACGAGCCGAAGCGCCAGCTGCTCGAACTGCTCACCACCGAGCACAAGGGTGACGCGGGAATCATCTACTGCCTGTCCCGCAACTCCGTCGAGAAGACAGCGGAGTTCCTGGTGGCCAACGGAATCCCGGCCGTGCCGTACCACGCGGGCCTCGACAAGAACGTCCGCGCGCGCAACCAGTCGCGGTTCCTGCGGGAAGACGGCCTGATCGTGGTCGCGACCATCGCGTTCGGCATGGGCATCGACAAACCGGACGTGCGGTTCGTCGCGCACCTGGACCTGCCGAAGTCGGTCGAGGGCTACTACCAGGAGACCGGCCGCGCCGGGCGTGACGGCCACCCGTCGACGGCGTGGCTCGCGTACGGGCTGCAGGACGTCGTGCAGCAGCGCAAGATGATCGACACCTCCGAGGGCGACGACGCGCACCGCCGGCGGCTGGGCGCGCACCTCAACGCGATGCTGGCGCTGTGCGAGACGGTCGAATGCCGCCGGGTGCAGATCCTCGGCTACTTCGGCCAGCAGGGCACTCCTTGCGGGAACTGCGACACCTGCCTGGCCCCGCCGGAGAAGTGGGACGGCACGATTCCCGCACAGAAGCTGCTGTCCACCGTGGTGCGGCTGCAGAACGAGCGGCGCCAGAAGTTCGGCGCCGGGCAGATCATCGACATCCTGCTGGGCAAGTCGACCCCGAAGGTCACCCAGCACGGGCACGAGACGCTGAAGGTGTTCGGCATCGGCGCCGACCTGCGCGACACCGAATGGCGCGGAGTGGTCCGCCAGCTGCTGGCACAGGGCCTGCTGGCGGTCGAGGGCGACTACGGCTCGCTGGTGCTCACCGAGGGCAGCGCCGAGGTGCTGGGCGGCAAGCGCGAAGTGATGCTGCGCCGGGAGCCCGAGCGAGCGGCGAAGGCCGCCCGGACGTCCCGGCGCGCTGCCCCGGTCGACATGCCCGCCGAGCTGGCGCCGGTCTTCGAACGGCTGCGGGCCTGGCGGGCCTCGGCCGCGAAGGAGCAGGGTGTGCCCGCGTACGTGATCTTCCACGACGCGACCCTGCGCCAGATCGCGACGATGCGGCCCAAGAACCTTTCGGACCTCGGCACGGTCAGCGGGGTCGGCGAGAACAAGCTGGCCAAGTACGGCCGGGACATCCTCGACACCCTGGAAGCCGAGTAGCTACTGGCCGGGCTTGCGCCGTCCGGTCGCGTCGTCGACCTTGCGGACGGCGCCGTCGATCTTGGTGTGGTACTTGCCCTTCGTCTGCTGGTCGACGAACCGGGCCGCCTTGTCGACGGCCTGGCCGACCTTCTCCGGGTTCTTGCGCGCGTAGGCACGCGCCGCCCCGGCAACGCCGGCAAGCGCGGTCAGTTTCCGCAGAAACGCCACGGGTGCTCCTCTCGTCGGACTGTCGTCACCCACCCCAACGCGGCGGGCCGGGCGAAGAGTTCCCCGGACCGGCCGACTCCACCCTTTTCGGACACCGGCCGAGCGGCTGGATGTGGTTGTCCGGCGCGTCCCTGAAGGCCACCTTCACGGCGTTTTACGCCGTGAAGGTGGCCTTCAGGGACATCCGCGAACCGGCGAGGCGGGGTGGCGGCACTAGCTTTCGGCGATCCGCTTGATCAGGTCGAGACGCCGGGTCCACTGGTCGGCGACCTGGTTCATCCACCGCGCGGTGTCCACGAGCCGGTCCGGGCGGACCTGGTAGCGCCGCTCCCGGCCGTCACGGTGACCTTCGACCAGCCCTGCCCGATCGAGGACCCCCAGGTGCTTGACCACCGCCTGCCTGCTCACGGGCAGTTCTTCGGCGACCCTGGTCGCGGTCGCGTCCCCCAGCGCGGCGAGCCGGTCCAGGATGAGCCGCCGGGTCGGATCGGCGAGAGCGGTCAGCACCTCGTCGGTGGCACCTGGCCCGGCGGTCACGAGGGGAGCTTCTCCGCGTATGTCCGCAGGTTGGCCACCATCGCGGTCCAGCCCTCCGAGTTCTGCCCGAGGCTGAACCCGGACCCCGCCGGGATGGTCAGGGTGGCGAAACCACTCTCGACCAGCCGGAGCCGGGTCCCCGTCCCCTCGGCGTCGAGGGTGAACTCGACCAGCGTCGAGTTGTCCTCCGTGGCCTCGACGCCGGGGTACGCGCCCGCCCAGAGATAGGAGAAGTAGCGTGGCTCGTCCACCTTCACGATCTTGGTCGGGAACTGACCATGGTCGCCGTGGTCGAGGTGCATGATGCCGCCGGGCCGCAGCTCGATCGGGACCGGCTTGCCCTGGCAGAACCACTGGCCGATGTGCTCGCCCTCGGTCAGCACCGACCACACCTTGCTCACCGGTGCCTCGATGAAGATCTCTCGTTCGATCCGGTCGTCGCTCATGACTGTCCTTCCATCGATTTGATGTGCAACCCCACAGTTGCACATCAACCGCCCACGCGCAACCTCAGGGTTGCACGTAAATTTCGCGGGCACCGCCCCGCCCCGCCCGCTAGGTTCACCTCATGCGGGACCTGACCACACTGCCGAAGGCCCATCTGCACGTCCACCTGGAGAGCACGATCCGGCCGGGGACCCTGCGGGAGATCGGCGAGGCGAACGGTGTCAGCCTGCCAGGACAAGCTCCGGTGTTCGACGGTTTCCGCGCCTTCGCCGACTACAACTCGCTCATCCGCGACTGCCTGCGGCGCCCGGAGGACTTCGAACGGATCGCCCGGGAATTCTGCGAAGACGAAGCGGCACAAGGAACTCGCTATGCCGAGGTCACCTTCACCGCCGCCTCCCACGGGGAGCGGCTCGGCGATCTCGACCTGCCACTCGAATCCGTCCTCAAAGGACTCAAGGCGGGCGGTGCCGCCCACGGCATCGACTGCCGCGTACTGCTCGACCACTCACGACGACGCTCGGTCGACCGCGCACGCCAGACCCTGGACCTGGCCCGGCGTCACGCCGCGGACGGCGTGCTCGGCCTGGGCATGGCAGGCGAAGAGAAGCACTCACTCACGCCGTTCGCCGCGATCTTCGACGAAGCCCGGGAAGCGGGTCTGCACCTCGTCCACCACGCGGGTGAGGACTGCGGGCCGCCGAGTATCCGCGAGGCGCTGGAAATCGGGCACTCCGAGCGGCTCGGGCACGGAATCCGCATCCTGGAGGACCCGGCGCTGGTCGCCGAGATCCGCGAACGCGGGATCGCGCTGGAAGTGTGCCCGTCCTCCAACGTCATCCTCGGCCTCGTACCGTCGTTCGCCGAGCACCCGCTGCCCCGGCTCGTCGACGCCGGGCTGGTCGTCACGGTGAACACCGACGTCCCTTCGGTCACCGGCACCACCCTCACCGACGAGTACACCCGCATCCGCGAGACGTTCGGCTACGACGACCACGCGCTGGCCGTGCTGGCCGCCGCCGGAGTCGACGCGTCCTTCGCTTCCGCGAGCACGAAAACGGCGCTCCACCAGGGCATCAAAGCCTGGCTGGGCTAGACAGGCAGCAACCTGGCCACCAGCGTGCTCAACTGCTGTGCGGTACGGCACTCGTGCATCTCGACGAGCTCGGCGTAGGCCCGCGCGGCGGAGTCGCCGGTGGACCACAGGTCGCGGCGTTCCGGGTTGAGCCAGTGGACGTGCCGCGCGCGGTCCCGGATCCGCCGGACCGCGGCCAGGTTCGGGTCGCCGCCGTTCGTCCTGGCGTCGCCGAGGATCAGCAGGGACGTCCGCGGGCCGATCGCGTCGAGGTAGCGGTCGACAAAGCCCTGTAGCGCGTTGCGGTAGTCACTGTGTCCGTCCCAGCGGGTCACCTCGGCCTCGCTCAGTATCCGCGCGCCGAGCTCTTCGGGGTCGGCGGCGCCGCCGGTGATCAGGTGGGTGACCTCGTCGGTGCTGTCGACGAAGGCGAACACGCGGATCTTGCTGAACTGGTCTCGCAGGGCCTGCACCAGCAGCATGGTGAAGTTCGCGAACCCGGCGACCGAGCCGGAAAGATCGCACAGCAGCACGATTTCCGGCCGCCCCGGATGCCGCCGCCGATACGCGGGGCGCAGCGGGACGCCGCCGGTGGACAGCGAGCGCCGCAACGTGCGGCGCAGGTCGATCTGCCCGCGCGCGTGCCGCCTTCGCCGGGCGGCGAGCCGCGTCGCGAGCTTGCGGGACAACGGCTGGACGGCCCGGCGCAGCTCGGCGAGCTGGCTGCGGCTGGCGATCAGGAAGTCCACCCGGTCGGCGGCGGGCGCGATCGCGTGCCGGGCGACCCGCTCCCGGCCGCGGACCTCGGACACCCGGCGCCGCGCCTCGGTGCGCACCAGGGCGCGGAACCCGTCGATCCGGCGCCGGATCTCGTCGCGGTCCAGCCGATCGGTGAAGCTCTCGTCGACGATTCCCGCGCGCATCGCCGCCAGCACGCGCACCAGCAAGGTCTGCGGCTGCAACCGGTCGAGCGTCTGGTGGGCCGACCAGCCCCCGCCCGGTCCGGACATCTCCCCGTACTGCCCGAGCAGGTCGACCGACAACCCGGCGAGCTGCTCCAACGCGGCCGCGTCGCCCTGCGCGAGCGCCGCGGCCAGCTCGTCACGCAGCCCGGCGACGTCGGCCGGACCGTCCTCCCGCGCCCGTTCGGGAACGCCCACACCGAGCGGGAAGTAGAGGTCGAAGGTCGCGTCGAACACCGCGCGCTGGCCGCCGCGGCGCACCAGCGCGGCGGCGAGTCCCTCCCTGGCGAGGGTGCGGTCTTCGAGGCCGAGCACCTCGAGCGCCGCGGCCGCGTCCACGGTCTCGCTCGAACCCGCCTGGATCCCGTGTGCCCGCAACGCGCGCACGAACGCCGTCAGCCGCTCCGCCAGCCCCGCGGTGCCCTCCGTCACGACGCGCCCAGGACCTTGTCCAGCTCCAGGCGCGCGCCTGCCTTCGTGATGTCGTCCTGGTGCTTGAGGATCACCCCGAGGCTTTCCCCCACGACCCGCTCGTCGAGCGTGTCCGCGCCGAGTGCGAGCAGGGTGCGGGCCCAGTCGATGGTCTCCGCGACCGACGGCGCCTTGCGCAGGTCCATCGCGCGCAGGGCGGCGATCACCCGGACGATCGAGGTCGCCAGGACCTCGTCGACCCCGGGCACCTTGAGCCGCACGATCCGGCGTTCCAGGTCCTCGTCGGGGAAGTCGATGTGGAGGAACAGGCAGCGGCGGCGCAGTGCCTCCGACAGCTCGCGGGTGGCGTTGGAGGTCAGCACCGCGAACGGGCGGCGGGCCGCGGTGATCGTGCCCAGCTCCGGCACGGTGACCTGGAAGTCGCCGAGCACCTCCAGCAGCAGGCCCTCGACCTCGACGTCGGCCTTGTCGGTCTCGTCGATGAGCAGCACGGTCGGCTCGGTACCGGTGATCGCGGTGAGCAGCGGGCGGCGCAGCAGGAACTCCTCGCCGAAGATGTCCGTGCGGGCCTCCTCCCAGCGCTCGTCGCGCCCGGCGGTGATCCGCAGCAGCTGTTTGGCGTGGTTCCACTCGTAGAGCGCGCGGGACTCGTCGATGCCCTCGTAGCACTGCAGCCGGACCAGCCGCGAGCCGCTGACCTGTGCGACAGCCTTCGCCAGCTCGGTCTTGCCGACCCCGGCGGGACCCTCCACCAGCAGTGGCTTGCCGAGTTTGTCGGCGAGGAACACCGTGGTGGCGACCGCCGCCGAAGCGAGATACCCCGTCTCGGCGAGCTTCGCCGTCACCTCGTCCACGGACTCGAAGAACCCGGTCCCCTGCACCTGACCACCCGCCTCATCACTCGTTCTCGCCCGATTGTCGCTCAGTATTCCCCGGCGACACGCCCCAGTGTGCTGTGGAGCTCATCGAGCGCCCGACCTCGGCACCGCCGCTGCTCACCACGGGCCGGACGACGGCGTTGTCCCGGCTGACCGGCGAGAGGGCGAAAGCGTTCTCTCGAAGCTAGGCTCGCGGCCGTGACCTATGTTGCGGCGGACAGCCGATACGACTCGATCCCCTACCGGCGCTGCGGCCGCAGCGGGCTGAAACTGCCCGCGATCTCGCTCGGGCTGTGGCACAACTTCGGCCACGACCGGCCGCTCGGCACCCAGCGCGCCATCGCGCGGCGGGCGTTCGACCTGGGCATCACCCATTTCGACCTGGCCAACAACTACGGCCCGCCCTACGGCTCGGCGGAGGAGAACTTCGGCAGGCTGCTGGCTTCGGACTTCAAGCCCTACCGCGACGAACTCCTCATTTCCACCAAGGCGGGCTACGACATGTGGCCCGGCCCGTACGGCGAGTGGGGCTCGCGGAAGTACCTGCTGTCCTCACTGGACCAGTCACTGGGACGGCTGGGGCTCGACTACGTCGACATCTTCTACTCGCACCGGTTCGACCCCGAAACCCCACTGGAAGAGACGGTCGGCGCGCTCGACACCGCCGTCCGGTCCGGGCGCGCCCTCTACGTCGGGATCTCGTCCTACTCCTCGGAGAAGACCGCGGAAGCCACGCGGCTGCTACGGGAACTCGGCACCCCGCTGCTGATCCACCAGCCGTCGTACTCGATGTTCAACCGGTGGCTCGAAGACGACCACCTGCTCGACACCCTCGAGGCCGAGGGCTCGGGCTGCATCGCGTTCTCGCCGCTGGCACAGGGCCTGCTCACCAGCCGGTACCTCGACGGCGTGCCGGAGGATTCCCGTGCCGCGCAAGGGAAGTCGCTGAACCCGGACACCATCGACGAGAACACCCTCGGCAAGATCCAGGCGCTCAACAAGCTCGCCGAGCGCCGCGGTCAGAGCCTCGCCCAGCTCGCGCTGGCCTGGGGCCTGCGTGACCCGCGGATGACGTCGATGCTGATCGGCGCGAGCAGCGTCAAGCAGCTGGAGGACAACGTCGGCGCGCTGCGCAACCTCGACTTCACGGCCGAGGAGCTGACCGAGATCGACCGCTACGCCACGGAAGCGCACATCAACCTCTGGAAGGCGTCCTCCGACGGTTAGTGGTCGCTGAAGGCCACCATGAGGGACTCCAACGCCCTCATGGTGGCCTTCAGCGCACGTCAGGGGCAGGCCGGGAAGAGGGCCCGGGTGCCATCCGTGGCGGCCTTGTCGGTGAAGCGGCAGCCGTACGTCGGCGACGCCACGACCTTCGGGTCGCTGACGACGTCGGCGGCCGGGCGCTTGCCGCGGTCCACCCAGGTCACCAGGTCGTCCCAGGCCGAGCCGATCTCCTTCGCGTCGAACTCGCAGTGGTTGGCGGTCCGGATCGCGCGCTGGGCGAGCAGGCCCGTGCGCCCGTGCCGGGCCACGTCCTCGCGATAGGTCTGCTCCATCGAGAACGGCACGAACAGGTCACCGATGCCGTGCACGCTCAGCACCGGCACGGTCGGTGTGCCCTGGATCTGCGGGTTCTGCGTCAGCGCCGGGGAGAACCGGCCCACGACGTCCTTGGGCACGATGCGCTGCACCGTCCGGTTGACATCGGCAGGCGCGTTCGGGCTGTAGCGGGTGAACAGGTTCGTCGCGGCCCGGTCGGGGTTCTCGGCGAGGTCACCCGTCCCCGTGCTCAGCGCCGCGATACCGAACAGGAAGTCCTTCCAGAACACGAAGGACGCGTCCGAACCGGGCCGCGGGCCGCCTGACAGGTTCGTGGTGATGGCCCGCAGCTGGTTGCCGAGCGCGTTCAGCGTGTCCGGGCCGCCCGGCTTCAGCTTGTCCAGCCCGAGCGCCTGCTGGATCCGCGGCACGGCGTTGGTCGCGTAGTCGGCCGGGAACGGGTACGCCGGGCCGTCGGCGAGATCCTGCGCGAGCAGGTTGTACCCGGCGAAGTAGTCGAACAGCGTGTGGTCGCCCATCGCCCCGCACACCGGCAGCGCGCCCGCGTACAGGCCCGGGTACTCCTCCAGCGACCGGCCGATGATGTGACCGCCCATCGAGGCCCCGGCGATGAACACCTGCTTCGGCCGCTTCACGAGCTTGCCGAACAACGAGACGAGTTCCTTCGTCGTCACGACGCCGGCACGCACGTCGTAGCCGTTGTCGTAGTACGACGAGGCCGCCCAGGCGTAGCCCTGGTCGAGCAGCCGCTGGCGCAACCCGAACGCGGGCTCCTGGACGCCGAGCACCTTGCCCTGCCCGGCGAAACCGTGCGACCACATCGTGAGCTTGCCGTTCCAGTTCGGCGGCACCTCGATGGTGTACCCGGCGTGCGTGTGCACGCCCTGCAGGACACTGGCCGGTTTGCCGCCGACCGTGGCCGGGGTCAGTGGCGGGTTGACGATCGTGTACCCGGGCAACGGCTGGTCGTCCGGCGTGTGGCCGCCGGACGCCGCCTGGGCGGGTACCACGGAAACGAGGGTGAAGCCCAGTGCGAGAACAAGAGCCATGCGGAGAAAGCGCATGCGACACCTCCAGGGCGCTCACGCTATCCCGCGTCAGGGCGGGGTGTCGACGACCTGATCGAGGTACGGCCCCAGCACGAGCGCCATCTCCGCGCCGGTCTCCGCCGGGGTGCCCTGCGGCGAGGCGGCGTGGCTGATCCCCAGCCGCACGAGGTACTGGGCGACCAGCGCGAGCGAACTCGGCGCGGAGCCGGGCCACAACCCGATCAGGTAGCCGGTGAGCCGTTCGGTGGCTCCCGCCAGCACCGGGCCGGCGTGGTTGGTGACGAGCGAGAGCAGCCCGTCGCTGTCGTCCCCGGCCACGATGGCCTTGATCAGCGGTTCTTCGGCGGCGGCGGTGAGGAAGACCTCGATCGCGGCGGCGAGCGCGCGCCGCGGGTCGGCCCGGTTCGCGGCGACCGCCCGCTCGACGGCGGACAGGAAGACATCCGCCTCGCGCAGGATGTACACCTGGGCGAACCCCTGCCGCGAGCCGAACTCCTTGTAGAGCGTCTGGCGGCTGACTCCGGCGGTGGCGGCGATGTCCGCCATCTTCAGGTCCTGCCAGGACCTGGTCCGCAGCAGCTCACCTGCCGCGTCGAGCAGGGTCTCCCGGAGAAGCACCTTCGCCGCTTCGGCGAACGGAACCCGTGTTTTCGCCGATGCCATGTCCATCACGTTGGCAGCGGCACCCATCGGTGTCAACGTGATGGACACGGCAGGCCCGCTCACGCGCGCTCCACCTCGACCATCACGAAGTCCGCCTTCGCCGCCCCGCAGTCCGGGCAGGACCAGTCGTCCGGGATGTCGTCCCACCTCGTGCCGGGCGCGATGTCCTCGTCGGGCCAGCCCAGCGTCTCGTCGTACTCGAACCCGCAGACTTCGCAGCGGTAGACCTTCATGCCTTCGTCTCCTGTTCGAAATCGATCTTCTCCCGGACCCCGCAGTCGGGGCAGCACCAGTCGTCGGGCACAGCGGCCCAGGCGGTGCCCGCGGGGAAGCCCTCCCGCGGCTCGCCCGCGCTCTCGTCGTAGACGTATTCACAGACGGGACAACGGAAACGGCTCACTCCGCACCGCCGTAGCGAGCCAGCACCTTCGCGCGGTTGCGCGGGTTGACGTTGGCGAGCGTGACTTCGCCGTCGTAGTGCGCGAGCACCCGCTTGTCCATCACCCGGCGCCACAGCGGCGGGAAGTAGGCGAGCACGATCATCGACGCGTACCCGGCTGGCAGCTGCGGCGCCTGCTCGAAATGACGCAGCGCCTGGTACCGGCGGGTCGGGTTGGCGTGGTGGTCGCTGTGCCGCTGCAAGTGGTAGAGGAAGACGTTGGTGCAGACGTTGTTGCTGTTCCAGCTGTGCCGCGGCGCGGGACGCTCGTAACGGCCCTTCGGCTCCTTCTGCCGCTTGAGCCCGTAGTGCTCCAGGTAGTTGACGGCCTCCAGCAAGGCGAAGCCGAAAACGGCTTGAACGAGCAGGTACGGCGCCACGGACCAGCCGAACACCGCGATCAGCACGCCGAAGAGCACGACGCTCATGGCCCAGGCGTTGACGACGTCGTTGCGCGGGTTCCACGGCTTCTTGCCGAGCCGCTCCATCCGCGTCTTCTCCAAACCCCAACCGGATTTGAGGCTGCCGTAGACCGAACGCGGCAGAAAGCCCCAGAAGGTCTCACCGAGCCGGGAGCTGGCCGGGTCCTCGGGCGTGGCGACGCGCACGTGGTGACCGCGGTTGTGCTCGATGAAGAAGTGCCCGTAGGCGGACTGCGCGAGCGCGATCTTCGAGAGCCAGCGCTCCAGCTGGTCCTTCTTGTGCCCCAGCTCGTGCGCGGTGTTGATACCGATCCCGGCGACCATGCCCACGGTCACCGCCAGGCCGATCTTGTCTGCCACGGAGAGCGGGTGCGTGGTCCACAGCCAACAGGCGACCACCAGCGAGACGTACTGGATCGGCAGGTAGAGGTAGGTCACCCAGCGGTAGTACCGATCCCGCTCCAGCCACTCGATCAGGTCGTCGGGCGGGTTCTCCGCGTCGACGCCGACGATCGCGTCGATGAGCGGGATGAGCACGAAGACGATGAGCGGACCGCTCCACCAGAACAGCCCGAGCCCGGTGGCCGACACGAGCCCCCAGGCGATGAACGGCGCGGTCGGGATGATCAGGCCCAGCAGCCACGCGTAGCGCTTGCCGTCACGCCAGGTGACTTCCTCCTGCATGGCGTCTCCGCCCACGGCCGACGTCATCACATGCCTCCTCGCTCCGCTGTCCACGGTGACAGCACGACCAATTACGTACCAGAATTGGACACGGAGACGTTCCGTGTCAAGTCTATGGACCTCAATGGACTAGCTGTCCGGGTCGCCTCGCGGGCACCCCGGAGCGCACCTCGGCCCGCGACTTCGAGCCGAATCCCGCAAGCGGCAAGAAAAAGTGGTAGTCGAGTCTTACCTGAACGGGTGACGAATCGAACAAATGTTCGGATAGAATGAGGATGTGAGTGTCGCTGAGATGGTGCCGGTGTGGCAGCTTTCCGATGGGGAGCTGACCGCCGGGCTTCTTGCTGCCGAGCGGGACTTGTGTCGTGCGTATGCGCGGATGCTGGACCTTGTCGGAGACTGTGACAAGCGCGGTTTGGGCGTGGAAAAGGGCTGCCGCGGGACTGCCGCCTTCTTGATGCTGTCGTTGCGGGTGTCACAGAAGGAAGCCAAAGCCCGCGTCGCCCAAGCCAACGCCGAACTCCCTTTGCTGCGCAAGGCTTTGGAGTCCGGGGAAATCAATCGGGAGCACGCGAACGAGATCGAACATGTCCTCTCCCAGGCCCCCGACTCGGTCTCCGACGAGGAACTCTCGGCCAACGAGGCCAGTCTGGTGGAGCTGTCCCAGCAGGCACCCCCATCGACGGTACGGAAGGTCGGTCGGCGGATACTGGGATACTGGGATCTCGAAGACAAAAATCCCGACGACCGCGAACGAGACCTCTCCCAGCCGAACCGCGAGTTCAGCTACCGATGGCTGCGCGACGGCCGAATGAAATACACCGGTACCTTCGATGCCGAAACCGGACACCTCGCCGAAAACCTGCTCGCCCCGCTGGCCAAGCCGAACCCGGTCGACGAGTTCGGCAACCCCGACCCACGGACCCAGGAGCAGCGCAACGGTGACGCCGTCGCGGCGATCTTCGACCTCGCCGCCCGGTCGCCCGACCTGCCGGTCAAAGCCGGTGAACGGGCTGTCGTCACCGTGACCATCAGCCTGGAAGAACTCGAACGCCGCGCGGGAACCGCCATGCTCGACGGCTACGGCGCAGTCAGCGTGAGCCAGCTGCGACGTATCTGCTGCGACACCCGAGTCGTCCCCGCGGTGCTGAACGGTGCCGGTGAGGTTCTCGACCTCGGCCGCGCGGTCCGCACCGCGACACCCTCGCAACGGCGAGCATTAGCCTTGCGGGATAACGGTTGCACGGGCCCGGGCTGCTCGCGAGGTCCAAAATGGTGCATCCCGCACCACATCCGATTTTGGACCGATCCCCACGGCCCCGGAGGACCCACCGACCTGGTCAATCTCGGCCTGACCTGCGAACGCTGCCACCACCTGCTCCATCATGGCGGGTGGGAAATGCGGCTACGCAACGGAATCATCGAATGGCTACCCCCGACCTGGCTGGATCCGGAGCGAAGACCCATCCGCAACACCGCACACGACCCACCCCGCTAGGGTGCGTCTGCCAAGGGCTCGCGCCTCGGAACAGCTGATCTTGTCGGATCGGTGTTGCGTTGTTGCCGTGACTCGGGGACTGCTCGATCGCGATCGTCGGTCCCCAGGTGACGCGACCTTGTGCCACTCACGACAGACACGATGTCGATCTTTGCCGTGTCATGACACCGTGGACCGATGACCTGTGGGTTGTGGACTCCACGCCGGTCGGGTGTGCCGACCCTCCGCGCGTCGACGCGGAGTAATCGTGTCGCGTCATCTCTGTCACCGGGTGACGCTGAAGGCCGCCTTGAGCGGTTTGGCCCAAGACGGCCTTCGGCGCCTTCGGTGTCAGGCGAACTTGGTCTTCGGACGCTCCTGCCGGACGTCGTCGACGTAGACGTCCACCTTCTCGTCGAGGAACGCGACCAGCCCGGCGACCTTGAGGCTCTCCGGCAGCGGCGTGCGATAGCTCCAGGCGAGATCGGTGTGCAGTTCGCCGCCCGCCCGCACCGAGAAGTACTCGGTGCTGCCCTTGTACGGGCAGTGCGTCACGAGCTCGCTGTGCTCCAGCAGGTCGAGGCGGACGTCGGTCTTGGGCAGGTAGTACCGGGTCGGCAGGCCGGTCTCGAACAGCAGGTGCGGGCGGACCGTGTCGGCCACGGTCACCCCGGCCACCTCGATCCGGACGTGCCGGGAGCTCGCCAGCACGTCGACGCGCACGCCGGGATCACGCGGGTGCACGAAGATCTCCTCGTCCTCCTCGAACCAGGTGTCCAGCGCGGCGAAGTCCAGCCGGACGTGGCCGCGGAGCTCCTCGATCGGGGAATCCGGGTACGCCAGCGCGGCGTCCACGGCTTCCCGTTCGCCGACCTTTATCGTCGACAGCACGCCGTCCCCCCGGCTCGGCGAATGGGCCGTCCCGCCGGAGGCGGCGAAGAACTCGGCCACCAAGTCCGACTGGGGGAAGTAATACGTTGGATAGTAAGGAACTTCCCACACCAGCAACGGGTGAACGGTGTCCGCGACGACGCGGCCCGCGAACAGCGCGCGCACCCGTTTGGCTCCATGCTCAACGCGGATCCGGCCGCGACCGACAGTGCTCATGGAGTGTCCAACCCGCCGGGCGGTCCGGGTATTTCGTCACTCGGACGGGCTAAAAGAAAACCTTCCTGCCCATCGCGGGCCGGGCCCGGATAGCTTGGTCGGGTTCTGCATACTCAAAGAACGGCATACTCGAGGCTCTGCACACTTTCAGGAAGAGGCACTGGTGGTTGGCGCGGTGGTTGGCGCGGAAACTCCGCCGGTCGGTACTCCGGCCGGGATGCGCAAGATCAATCAGCGGGCGGTGCTCGATCTGCTGCGGCGCACCGGCCCGGCGACGCGGCCGCAGGTGGCCAAGGAAACCGGGCTGTCGAAGCCAACGGTGAGCCAGGCGCTGCTCGCGCTGGAGGCCGCCGGGCTCGCCAGGGCGACCGGCCACACGTCGACCGGCACCGGCCGCTCGGCCGTGCTGTACGAGGCCGATCCCACGGCGGGCTACGTGCTGGGCATCGACATCGGGCGTGAACACATCCGCGTCGCCGTCTCGGATCTGGGCCACACGGTCGTGGCCCGCCGCGACGCGCGCAACACCTCGCGCTCGGGCAGTTCCCTCGTCGCCGCGGTCGGCGCGCTGGCCGCGGACACCGTGGCCGAGGCCGGGCTCAGCCAGGCCGACGTCGTCGTGCGCGTGCTCGGCTCACCCGGCGTCGCCGACCCGGACCGCCGCTGTTTCCGGCACGCGCCCAACCTGCCGGGCTGGGGTAAAGCCGGTTTGCTCGACGAGCTCGAAGCCCTGCTGGGCCCGGATCTCGTGGTGGAGAACGACGCGAACCTCACCGCCGTCGGCGAGGGCGAACGGGGGGCCGCGCGCGGGGTTTCGGTGTTCGGCTGCATCACCATCGGCACCGGCGTCGGCATGGGCCTGATGGTGAACGGCCAGGTCTTCCGCGGCGCCAGCGGCGCGGCGGGCGAGATCGGCTACCTGCCCTACGGCCAGCTCCGTTCGGCCGACCGCGGCACGAGCGAGCCTCCCGCACGCGGCCATCTCGAAGAGGCGACAGCCGCGCAGTCGGTCGTGCGGGGCGCCCGCGAACTCGGTCTGGGCACGGCGAAATCGGCACGCGAGGTCTTCCGCCTGGCCCGCGAGGGCGACGAACTGGCGCAGGCCGCGGTGGAGGCCGAGGCCGACAGGCTGGCCTACACCATCGCGTCGGTGGCCGCGGTGGTCGATCCGGAGCTGATCGTGCTCGGCGGCGGCATGGGCGCCAACGCCGACCTGCTGCTCGCTCCGATCGACCGCGCGCTACACGCGTTCACCCCGCTCGTGCCCGCGATCGTGCAGGGCGAACTCGGTGAGGACGCGGTGCTCGCCGGGGCGATCAGCGTGGGCCTGCGCACCGCCGAAGGACTCGTGTTCGAACGCCGCGTCGGCGCCTGACCGGCTCACCGATCCGGGCGACGCCAGGACTCGCCGCCGGTGCTCAGTCGCCACGGTGTCAGCCGCAGCACGGTGATCCCTTGGTCGAGCGCGTCGTCGCCGCCGAGCATCTTCGGGTCGTACCCGAGCGGCTCGGCGGCTTCGGCGAACAGGCTCCACACATGCCGTCGCGAGGTTTCGTCGTCCGCGTAGACCGCGCCGCACTCGGCGACGGCGACCTCGTTCGCGGAGTCCCAATAGGAGCAGGAAACGTACGGCGTGCGCGCGAGGTGCGCCTGCTTGAGCGGGGTCGGCCGGGTGAACACCCAGCCGGTCAGCCCGGCGCCCTCGCGTTCCCAGTACGGGTGGACCACCCGGGACCGTGGCCTGCCCCGCCGGTCGACCGTGGCCAGGCTGCACCACACGATCCGATGGGCGACGCGGACGAAGCCGTCCAGCAAGTCGGCCGGTGCCGTGCTATTTTCCACAACCATGGTTGTGCATCCTAGACCGGCAGCCCTCGAACTGTCACTGCTCTCGTTGTTCGCGGGCTGGGCACTGACCGACGAGCTCCAGCGCAGGCTCGCCGAGGAGGGCTTCGACGACCTGCGGATGAACGACGGTGTGCTGTTCCAGCATCTGATCGACGGCCCGCTGTCGATCTCGGCGCTGGCCGAGCGGATGGGGGTCACCCAGCAGGCGGCGTCGAAGGCCGTGGCCGATCTGGAACGTCGCGGCCTGCTCCGCGGCGAGCCGGACCCGGCCGACGCGCGCACCAAACTGGTCCGCCCGACCCGCCAAGCCGTGCGCGCCATCAAGGCCACCCGCGCCCACCGGCGGACACTGGACGCCGAACTGGCCGCCGAGTTCGGCGCGGAGCGCGTAGCCGACGCCCGCGCCCTGCTGGCCGCGATCCTCGATCGGTTCGGCGAGCAGGACGCCGTGCGCGGCCGCCGGGTCCGTCCACCTCGCTGAGAGGGCGTCCGGAAACTGATGTCATGGCGTCCAGTTTGGCGCCTAGGAGACTGCTGAATAACAGCGTTCGGATGATTGATCAAATATGAAAGCGCTGGTCAGGCGACTTCAATTGATCTTCAGATCGACTTATTCAGCGGTCTCCTAGGGCCGC
>NZ_JAYMZS010000020.1:0-12369 GCF_035828755.1 Amycolatopsis sp. H20-H5
TGCCTCTGAAGGCCACCATGACGGCGTCTAACGCCGTCATGGTGGCCTTCAGGGGCATTCAAAACGCCGTAGAGGCGACCGACGTCGTCACCGGGGCCTGGGGGGTGGTGACGGCAGTCTCAGGGACCAAGACTTACGGTGTGCGGGACCGCCAAGACTTGAGCGCGACACGTGCGGCGAAGACGCGGCCACCGCTGTCCGGGACCACGGGGTCTCCGCGAGCTTTGCGAGTGGAGACTTCACGCCGCGCGCCCTCTTTTGCGGCCGCCAGGCCGCCCCAACTCGCGACGGTAGGTCGCCCCCCTTCAAGCAAAAGCCGCGCGTGCGCTGGGGGTCGGGGCGACCTGGCGGCGCGAGTTTGTGAGCGCGCTGGCCAAAAACACAGGCTTCTAACCGTGCCTCAGGACTCAACCAAAGACCCGCGACCAGACTACTTACTCGGTGCCGGGGCAGCCGGCGCCGGGGCAGCCGGAACGTTGTAAGTGTCCATATCCGTGATCTTCCACCGATCCCCCTGCAGCTGAGCGTTGAGATGCAGCTGAGCGCTCCCGGCGGTGGTCTTCTTGGTGTCGGTCCGCGTAGAGGTCTGGTCGATGAAGACCATCACCTTCGCCCGGTCACCGTTGAGCAGCACGACGGCACTGCGAGTGACCTTGCAGGTGACGACGAGCTTCTGCTGCGGAGCAAAGGTCCGAACTTGCCCGATCAGCAGGTTGTACTTGTTCCGCACCTCCTCGTTGACCAGCAGATCCTTGGCAGCGTCCTCGGTCTTTTTGATGTTGGTGAAGTCATACGAGAACAGCGCCTCGGTCGCCTTGGACACCTGGTCCTTGACCTGTGCGGTCTTCGCGACGTCGAGCAGAGCGGTGTTGTTCGTGGAGGCAGAGTCGTCATCGGCATGGACCTTGAAGATCACCGCGGCCCCCGCCAGCAGCAGCCCGACGAGCACCAGCACCCCGGCCAGGACGAACTGGTTCCGCTCTCCGCGGTCGGCCCGCGCAGCGGGCTCCGGAACCTCGTCGACATCGACGGGCTTGCGGATCCCGGTGTCCCGGATCTTCCGCCGCGGGCTCGGCTTGACGAGGGAGACCGGCTCAGGCTCCCCGGTCAGCGCGTCGACGGTCTCCGCCGCCTCAGGACTCGCCTCGAACGCGGTAGCCGACGAAGCAACATCCTCGGCAACATCCTCGGCGGGCGCCTCGACGACCTCAGGCTCGGCCACACGGACGGCCTCCACCCGTGGAGCGGGGGCCGGAGCGGGCCGTGGAGTGGGCTTGGCCGCCGGAGCCGGACGAGGTGCGGGCGACGGAGCCGCGTCGGGCGTGCTGTCCGCGGTCTTGCGTGTGCCGGCTACGCGAGGGCGGCGGACCGGCGGGGTCTTGCCGGGCTGGCGGCGGGAGGGGGGCAACACGAGCTCCGTTCGGTGGTGACGCTTACTGACCGGCGGCGACGAGGGGGACGTTGTCGATCCCGGACACTTTCCAGTCCTGGCCGACCCTGCTCATGGAGATTTCGAGCCGCAGCGACTTCGTGGCGCTGCCGGTCGGCTGGGTGACCTGGGTGGTGATGGCGGCGAGGAAGCTGGCCTTGCCCTCGTGGTCGTCGAGTTCCTCGACGGCGATGTCCTGGATGGTGGTGACGACCTTGGTCTTGGCGTCGGCGAGCGCCTTGCGGTAGGTCGGCTCCGCCTTGGTCAGCTGGTCGTTCATCGCCTGGTCCGACAGCGCCTTCTGCCGGTTGAAGAATCCGTCCAGGTCCTCGTAGTTCACCTCGGTGTAGGCCTTGATCGCCGTGCCGCCCGCCCGGACGACGTCGTCGCGGGACTTCGCCAGGTCGTAGTTGCCGTCACCGGCGGCGACCCACCACTGGATGCCGAAGATGGCCGCGGCGATCAGCGCCGCCAGCGCGAAGGCCGCGCCGCCGAGGACGAACAGGCGGGACTTCGGCCGCGCGACCGGGGCGGTCGAAACGTCAGAGTCGACCGAGCCGCCGGCGTCGACCGAGTCGTCCTTGGTGGCAGGAAGCTCGTCGGCACTCATAACACTCCAGGGTAGGTAACGGTCATCAAATCTTCGTCAGGCGCCCAGGCCGAGCAGCTGCCCGAGGCTGGTGAGCGACACCCCGGGGCTGCCGACGACCGAGGGCACGCCGCTGCTGTCGATGGCCATCTGCGCCAGCTGCTCGCGGGACCGCCCGGCGTTCGCCGCGACCTCCCGGTCGGACGGGATGGCGGGCACGCCGTTGTACGGCACGTTCTGGGAGCCGCGCACATTGATCGGGCTGCCCTTCGGCTCCGCGCAGTAGGAGTCGAACTTCGGGTCGCGCGGCTTCACGTCGGCGCCGGTGCGGTACTGGTCGTACGGGAGGTAGCCCTTGGTGCACGCGGGCGGGTTGAACAGGTTCAGCGCCAGCCCGAGGTGGGCCGTGCCGTCGCCGGGGGCGACGGTGTTCCCGCCGACCGAGAGCAGCGGGTACGTGACGAGCCCCTGCTCCAGGCCGTCGAGCCGGGTGACGAGCAGGTTCGACGTCGTGAGCAGGTTCGCGGTCAGCGCGCCCAGGCCCGGCCCGGACTCGGCGAGCACCTGGCTGATCTGCTTCGCCACCGTCGGGGTGATGCCGATCAGCTTGCGGAGGTCACCGTCGGAGGTCTTGAGCTGCCCGGTGAGCTGGTTGAGGCTCTTGCTGAATGACGCGATCGAGCTCGCCTCGTCGTTCTGCGTGTCGAGCACGGTGCCGCCCGCCTCCAGCAGCTGTACGGTCTGCGGCAGGTTCTGCTGCGCCGTGGTCGTGAAGCTGCGGGCCGTGTCGAGCAGCGTCTGCAGGTCCTGGCCGGTGCCGTTGAAGGCGTTGTAGGACTCGTCGACGACCGTGCGCAGCGCGTCGGTCGGGACGGACGCGGCGAGGCTGTCGAGGTCCCCGATCACCCGTTCGGTGCTGATCGGGGTCTTGGTCCGGCTGACCGGGATGATCGCGCCCGCCTCGAGGTACGGGCCCTTGTCCGCGTTGGGCCGCAGATCGACGAACTGCTCGCCGACCGCGGACCGGTTCGCGACCACGGCCAGTAGGTCGACGGGCACCTTCGGCGCGCTGGGGTCGATGTTGAGGTCGGCTTCGAGGCCGGTCTGGGTGAGCCGCAGCTCCCCGACCCGCCCGATGTTGAAGCCGCGGTAGGTGACCTCGGCGTTCTGGAAGATCCCGCCGGACTCCTTGAGCTCGACCTTGACCGTGTAGCCACTCGCGCCGAAGACCTGGCCGAGCCCGGCGAACCGGATCAGCGCGTAGACGATCGCCACGATCGAGATGATCACGAAGGCGACGAGCTGGAGTCGTGTCCTGCGTACCAGCATCAGCCGGCACCCCCCGCCAGAAGACTGAAGATCCCGGCGGCGCCGGTCTGCTGAGGTTGCCCACCCTGGCCGCCCTGCGCGGACGGCGTCTGCGGCTGGACCTGCTGCTGGCCGGAGATCGGCAGCGGCGGCGGCTGGTTGGCCGGTACGCCCGGCACCCCGCCGGTCAGCCCTGGCACCGGGATGGCGCCGTCGAGCGGGTTCTGCCTGCTGCGGCCGAGGTTGGCGAGGACCTCGTTGAGGTTCAGATCGACCTTCGCGAACAGGTTGAAGAAGTCGCCCTTGACCCCGTCGACGGCCGAGTCGGCGAACGGGAACGTGAGCAGCAGTTCCAGTGACTTCGGCAGGTCGGAACCGGCCTCACCGAGCTTCTGGAGCGTCGGCAGCAGCGCCTTGAGGTCCGCGACGAGGTTCTCCTTGCTCTTGTTCACCGTGTCGATCGCGACGCCGGACAGGTTGTTCAGCGCGTTGAGCATGGTGACGAGCTGGCCGCGCTGCTGTTCGAGCACGCCGAGCCCCGGGCCGAGGTTGTCCACCGCGCCGACCAGCTTGTCCTTCTGGCCTTTCAGCGTCGAGGAAAGCCGGTTGAGGCCGTCGAGCGCGCGGGTGATGTTGCTCGACTGGCGGTCCAGATTGGACACGAGTTCGTTGGTGTTGTTCAGCAGCGCCTTCAGGTCCGGCTCGCGGCCGGAGGTGGCGTTGTTGAGCTCCTTGGTGATCGTGTTGAGCTGCTCCACACCGCCGCCGTTGAGCAGCAGCGAAAGCGCGCCGAGGATCTCTTCCACCTCGACGTTGCGGTTGGTGCGCTCCAGCGGGATGACGGCGTTGTCCGCCAGCCTGGCCGGCGCCGGGTTGTCCGGCGGCGCGGCGAGCTCGACGTACTTCTCGCCGAGCAGGCTGGACTGGCGCACGTTGCCCAGCGCGTTGGCTGGCAGTTTGACGTCGCCGTTGACCCGCACGGTGACCTCGGCGTGCCAGCCGTCCGGGGTCAGCCCGATCGCCTCGACCCGGCCGACCGACACCTCGTTGACCTTCACCCCGGCCTGCGGGGTCAGGTCGAGCACGTCGCGGAACTGGACCTTGACCGTGTACGGGTGGCTGCCGAGGTCGGCGCCGCCGGGCAGCGGGATGTCGTAGATCCCGCTGAACGAGCAGCCGCTCAGCGTCACCGCCGCGACGGCCGCGAGCGCCGTCGCGGTGAGGAGCTTCGTCCGCTTCATCGGCTAGTTCCCCGATCCGTAGAGCTGACCGGCGACCGGCAGGGGCAGTGGGGGCAGCTGGCCGTTCTGCAGGGCCTGGAGCGTCTGGGCGACCGAAGGCAGCGGCACGAGGCCCTGCAACACCCCGGCGATCTTCTTGCACGCGTCGCCGAGCGCGCCCGCCACCGGCACCTGCTTGAGGAGGCTGCAGACCATCACCAGCGGGGGCTGGGTGAGCTCGTTGAGGTTGGCGCGCGCGTCGAGCGTGCCCGAGGACGCGTTGTAGGTGTTGACCAAGTTGCCGAGGCCGACCGGGGCGACGTCGAGGATCTCGGCGAGCGAGCCCCGCTGGTCGACGAGCACCTTGGTGACGCTGGCCAGCTTGTCCACATTGGACTTGAGCCGGTCGTGGTTCTTGTCGATGAACGCCTGTACCGAGGTGAGCGTGTCGCCGAGCTGTTTCACCGTCGCCGCGAGGTCGCCGCGCTCCCCGGCGAGGAACCCGCTGACGTCGGCGAGCTGCTCCTCGAACTGGCGGACCTGGCCGTCACTGTTGGCCAGCGACTGCGAGAACTGCCCGAGGTTCTGGATCGTCTTGAACAGGTCGTCCTTGTTGCCGGACAACGTGCCCGCGGCCTGGCCGAGCTTCGAGATCGTGTCGTGCAGGGCCTGGCCGTTGCCGTCGACGTTCTTCGCCGCGGTGGTCAGCAGGTCCGACAGCGAGCCGTTCTTGTTGGCGCCGTTGGGGCCGAGCGATTCGCTGACCCGGCTGAGGCTGGCGAACAGGTCGTCGACCTCGAGCGGGACCTCGGTGCGGGCCAGCGGGATGATCGAGCCGTCGGAGATCTTCGGGCCGCCGGTGTAGGCCGGGGCGAGCTGCACGTAGCGGTCGCTGACCAGCGAGGGCGAGACGATCAGGGCCTTCGCGTCGGCCGGGACCGCGACCGAGCGGTCGTATTCGACGTCGACGCGGACCTGGTTGCCCATCGGCTGGACCTTGGTCACCGTGCCCATGTCGACGCCGAGCATCCGCACGCTGTTGCCCTCGTAGAGGCCGACGGCCCCGGCGAAGTACGCGGTCAGGTGGTTGCGCCCGGCGTCCTTGAGCGTCCACCACAACGCGCCGGCCACGACCAGCGCCAGCACGATGGCGACGGTGAAAGCGCGCGTGAGGCTCACGCCCATACGGGTGTTACTCATTTGTCGTAGCACCCCGGTTCGTTGAGCGGGCCGATCGATGGCAGGACCAGGCCGCAGATGTAGTTGTCGAACCAGCGGCCGTTGCCGATCGTGTTGGTGAACACCCGGATGAACGGCGCGAACCGCTCGATGCCCAGCGCGAGTGAGTCCTGGTTGCGCTGCAGCATCGAGGTGAGCTGGTCGAGCTGGGTCAGCACCGGGTCGAGCTGCTTGTCGTTGTCGTCCACCAGGCCCTGGAGCTGGGTCGACAGCGTCCGCGCGCCGTCGAGCAGCGCCGAGATCGCCTGCTTGCGGCGGGAGACCTCGTCGAGCAGGAGGTTGCCGTCCGCCAGCAGCTTCTGCACCTCGGCGTCACGGTCGACCAGCGTCTGCGACACCTCGCGGGTGTTGGCCAGCAGGTTCGCCAGCTGCGAGTCGCGCGAAGCGATCGTGTCGGACAGCTTCGACAGGCCGCTGAGCGCGCCCTTGACGTCGTCCGGGGTGTTGGCGAAGGTCTGCGAAATGACGTCGAAGCTCTTCGCCAGCTGGTCGGTGTCGATGTTGTCGACCGTGGTGGACAGGCCGCGGAACGCGTCGATCACGTCGTAGGGCGCCATCGTGCGTTCGCGCGGGATGGTCGCGCTCGGGTCGAGGGTCTTCTGCCCCTGCGGGTCCAGCGCGAGGTACTTCTGGCCGAGCAGCGTCTTGATCTTGATCGCCGCGCTGGTCTTGTCGCCCAGCCAGGCGTCCTTGACCTTGAACGAGACCTTGACCTTGTCGCCGTCGAGCTGGATGTCGGAGATCTTGCCGACCTTGACCCCGGCGACGCGCACATCGTTGTCCGTGGCGAGCCCCGCGGCCTCGCTGAAGTCCGCGCTGTAGGTCGTGCCGCCGCCGATGACCGGCAGGTCCTCGGAGTTCAGCGCGGCGACGAGGCCGAGCACGATGACGACGATGCCGACGAGCGCGATCGGCACGGGATTGCGTTTCTGGAAGGATTTCACGAGTGGCACCTCTCCCGGTTCGCCGGCAGGAGGGTGAGGTCGGTGGCCGGGAGCAGGGGAGGCAGGGCGACGGTTCCCTTCACTTCACAGGCGTAGAAGTTGAACCACGAGCCGTAGTCCGCGGTGCGCGTCAGCGCGGTGACCTTCTCCGGCAGGAACTGGATGAAGTGCTCGACGACGGACTGGTTGTCGTTGAGGTTCTTGGCCAGCGTGCCGAGCGCGCCGATGTCCTGCTTGAGCGGCTCGCGGGCCTCGGTGAGCAGCCCGGAAGTCGTCTGCGCGAGGGTGCCGAGCGACTCGATGGCGTCCCCGATCGGCTTGCGGTCCGCCGCCAGCCCGGTCACCAGCTGCTGCAGCTTGACGAGCACGTCCGACAGCTGCGGGGTGTGCGCGTTGACCGTGTCCAGCACCGAGTTCAGGTTGTCGATGACCTCGCCGATGACCTGGTCCTTGTTGGCGACCGTGGTGGCGAGCGAGGCGGTGTGCTTCAGCAGGCTCTCCACCGTGCCGCCCTCGCCCTGCAGGACCTGGATCACCTCGTAGGACAGCTTGTTGATGTCGTCCGGGTTGAGCGCGGTGAACAGCGGCTTGAAGCCGTTGAACAACGCGGTGAGGTCCAGCGCCGGGGTGGTGCGCGCCAGCGGGATGTTGTCGCCGGGCTTCAGCGTCTTGCCGGAGGTGTCGGTGCCCTCGCCGAGCGAGACGTACCGCTGGCCGACCAGGTTGCGGAACTTGATCTGCGCGGTGACCCCGGCGGGCAGCGTCCGACCGGCGTCGACCTCGAACTCGACCTCGGCCTGGCGCTTGTCGACGATGTGCACGTCCTTGACCTGCCCGACGCGCACACCCGCGATGCGGACGTCGTCGTTGGGCAGCAGCAGCGTCGCGTCGACGAACCGGGCCTTGTAGCTGTTGGTGCTGGTGGTGTTGATGTTCGCGATGCTGATGCCGAGGATGGTCGTGAACACCACGGTGACCACGACGAAGGCGATCAGCTTGAGCAGCGGCGCGAGCAAACCCCTCATGCCTTCCCCCCGTCCGCGCGCAATCGCGATCGCGTAGCCAAACCGCGACCACCAGCGGACTGCGCGGGTCGAATGGAAAGGGCGGCTTGCCTCCACGATAGCGAGGCCTGCGGCCAAAACGCGCGCGCACGGGCCGGCTTCACGACAGGGGGCGCGAGTGCCATTTCGATCACTGGACGGTCACCTCCGCACCCCGGTAAAGCGGTCCGACGAGCAGCGAGCCCCAGCCCGGCATGTCAGCGGGCTTCATGCCGACCTGCGGGCCGACGAGCTCCGCCAGGAGACCCTGCTCGGCGCTGCTGTACGCCGGGTTGCCACCCGAAGCGCCGTTGCCGTTGTAACCACCGGCGTTGGCCGCGTTGTTGGACGGCGAGAGCCCGTCGTTGATCGAGCGGGCGGGCGTCTTGTGCGTGGTGCCGTCCTGGATCGGGCCGTCCGGCGGGTCCTGCGGGAAGGGCATCGGGAACTGTTTCATGTCGTAGCAGCGGGGTCCGCGCTTGTCGTTGAACTGCGGTTCGTCCTTGCCCGGCAGGTAGGGACCGCGGTTGACGGTGATCTCGATGGTGGCGTGCAGGCCGGGCTGGCTGGTGCCCTTGCCGAGCGCCTGGTTGACCTTCGGCACGAGCCCGGCCATCTGCCCGAGCACGCACGGGTACTCCGGCGCGTACTTCGCGAGCAGCTCGGCGGTGGGCCGCGCGGTCTTCGCGAGGCCGATGATGTTGTCCGCGTTGTTGGTCAGGAAGGTCTGCAGGTCGACCGAGGCCTGGGTCAGGGAGCCGTACAGGGTGGACAGGTTGACCTTCTGGTCCACCACCGTGCGGGTGGTGGTGCTCAGGTTGTCCAGGCTCTGGACCAGGTCCGGCGCGGAGGCGCCGAGGTTGTCGGAGAACGCCGTCAGCGCCTGGAGGTCGTGCTCCAGCTGCGGCACGTGCGGGTTCAGGTCGCCGACGTACTGGCCGAGCTGCGAAAGCGTCTCGCCGAGCGGCTTGCCGCGGCCCTGCAGGGCGGTGGAGATCGCGGTCAGCGTGCTCGACAGCTTCTGCGGCTGGACGGCCTGGAGCACCGGGAGCAGGTGCGAGAACGCCTGCTCGAGCTCGACCGCGCTGGACGTGCGGTCCTGCGGGATAACGTCGCCGTCCTGCAAGGTCTTCGACGAGGGCTGCGCCGGGATCTCAAGCGAGACGAAGCGCTCGCCGAACAACGTCTTCGGCAGGAACCGCGCCGACACGTTCCGCGGGATCAGCTTGGCCGACTCCGGCTTGAGCGCCAGTGCCAGCTCGGCGCCGTCGCCGGTCGCGTTGATCTCCTTGACCGAGCCGACGATCAGCCCGCGCACCTTGACGTCGGACTCCTTGATCAGCTGGTTGCCGATGCTCGAAGCCATCAGCTTCACGTTCACGAAATTCGTGAACGCCTTGTCGTACAACGCGATGCTCAGCGCGACCCCGCCGATCATCACGGCGACGAGCAGCAGGCCGAGCAGCCTGCGCCGTAAGGCGATCATCCTGCGATCCTCACCGTGACGTCGGTCCCCCAGATGGCGAAACCGATGAAGAAGTTCACGATCGAAACCGTGACGATGGACAGCCGCACCGCCTTGCCGACGGCCACGCCGACACCGGCGGGGCCACCGGTGGCCCGGTACCCGAAGTAGCAATGGGACAAAATGATCAAAACGCTGAAGATCAGCACCTTGATGAACGAATACAACACGTCCTGCGGTGGCAAGAAAAGATCGAAGTAGTGGTCGTAGGTTCCCGCTGACTGGTGATAGATGTAGATAACGACCAACCGTGACGCCAGATACGAACTCAGCAGGCCGATCACGTACAGCGGGATGACCGCGACGAACCCGGCGATGATCCGGGTGGTCACCAGGTACGGCAGGCTGGGCACGCCCATGACCTCGAGCGCGTCGATCTCCTCGGAGATCCGCATCGCGCCCAGCTGGGCGGTGAACCCGGCGCCGACGGTGGCGCTCAGTGCCAGGCCGGCGACCAGCGGCGCGATCTCGCGGGTGTTGAAGAACGCGGTCAGGAAGCCGGTGAAGGCCGAGGTGCCGATCGAGTTCAGCGCGGAGTAGCCCTGGAGGCCGACGAGCACACCGGTGAACAGCGTCAGGCCGACCATCACGCCGACCGTGCCGCCGATGACCGCCAGCGAACCGGAACCGAAGCTCACCTCGGCCAGCAGCCGCATGACCTCCTTCATGTACCGGCGCAGTGTGCGCGGCGTCCAGGCCAGCGCGCGGCCGTAGAAGGACATCTGGTCGCCGAGCGCGTCCAGTGTCTTCAGTGGACGGTTCGCGACCCGCTTGGCGCCCTGGAAGAACGAACTCATGTGCCTAGTCCAGCTTTCCGGGAACGATCTGCAGGTAGATCAGCGTGATCACGAAGTTCACCACGAACAGCATGAGGAACGTGATGACGACCGACTGGTTCACCGCGTCACCGACGCCCTTCGGGCCACCGGACGGGTGCAGGCCCCGGTAGGAGGCGACGACCGCGGCGATGAAGCCGAAGATCAGCGCCTTGATCTCGCCGACCCAGAGGTCGGGCAGCTGCGCCAGCGCGGAGAAGCTCGCCAGGTACGCGCCGGGGGTGCCGCCCTGCAGGACGACGTTGAAGAAGTACCCGCCGAGCACGCCGATGACGCTGACCATGCCGTTGAGCAGCAGCGCCACGAGCATCATCGCCAGCACCCGCGGCACGATCAGCCGCTGCACCGCGGAGACGCCGAGCACCTCCATGGCGTCGATCTCTTCACGAATGGTCCGCGCACCGATGTCCGCACAGACCGCGCTGCCGCCCGCGCCCGCCACCAGCAGCGCGGTGACCAGCGGGCTGGCCTGCTGCACGGTGGCGAGCACGGAACCCGCGCCGGTGTAGGACTGCGCACCGAGCTGCCGGGCGAGCGAGCCGAACTGGAGCGAGATGACCGCGCCGAACGGGATCGCGACGAGCGCCGTCGGCAGGATCGTCACGCTGGCGATGAACCAGGCCTGCTGGATGAACTCCCGCAGCTGGAACGGACGCTGGAAGAGGCCGCGGACGATGTCCAGGCCGAGGGCGAACAGGTTCCCGGTCTCGCGCAGCATGCCGATACCGGGAATCTTCGCCGGGGAACGTGTCTGGGTCACCCGCGGCCCGGCCCTGGATCACGGGGCCGCATGCGGTGGGAGCCCGCCGGTCTCCCGTCGCCACCGGCCCAGTCGTCGCCGGGTAACTGGGCGACCTGGTCGGCGGGCAGTTCACCGTGGTGCTGCGACGGCATCGAGCCGGAGTCGCGCGACGGGCCCTGCCCGGCGCGGACCAGCATGTGCGGGCTCACGCCGTAGCGCTGCTGCTCCTCGGGCGAGAGGGACTCGATGATCCCCTCCTGCGCCTGCGGCGGCAGCGTGTGCAGGATCCGCATGACCCGGTCGACGCGGCGGCGGGCACCGGCCCGCTCGGGCAGGCCGGGGCTGGGCTGCATCTGCGGGACGACCCCGCGGATGTCCTCGTCCGGCGAGCCGTCGGAGTGCCCCGCGGCGGCCTCGGCCTCTTCGCGGGCCATCTGCGCGGAGTCCTTCTCCTCGGACATGCCGATGGGGCCGCGCTTGCGTCCGTTGAGAAACTGCTCGACGACCGGCTCGTCGCTGGTCAGCAGCACCTCGCGCGGGCCGAACATGACCAGCTCCTTGCGGAACAGCATGCCCAGGTTGTCCGGCACCGTGCGGGCGAGGTTGATGTTGTGCGACACGATCAGGATCGTCGCGTCGATCTGCGTGTTGAGGTCGATCAGCAGCTGCGAGATGTACGCCGTGCGGACCGGGTCGAGCCCGGAGTCCGGCTCGTCGACCAGGATGATCTGGGGGTCGAGCACGAGGGCGCGGGCGAGCCCGGCGCGCTTGCGCATCCCGCCGGAGATCTCGCCGGGGAGCTTCGTCTCCGCGCCTGCCAGGCCGGTCATCTCGAGCTTGTCGAAGACGACCTTGCGGATCTCGGACTCGGACTTCTTGGTGTGCTCGCGCAGCGGGAACGCGACGTTGTCGTACAGGTTCATCGACCCGAACAGCGCGCCGTCCTGGAACAGGACGCCGAACAGCTTCCGGATCTCGTAGAGCTTGTGCTCGGAGCAGGTGACGATGTCGACCCCGTTGATCACGCACCGGCCCGCGTCCGGCTTCAGCAGGCCGATCATCGACTTGAGGAACACCGACTTACCGGTTCCCGACGGCCCCAGCATCGCCGACACCTCGCCAGGAGGCAGCGTCAGCGACACGTCCCGCCAGATGGCCTGTTTTCCAAAGGACTTGCTCAAGCCCTCGACGACCACCTCGGCACCCATCGCACCTCCAGGAGCTGTTCCGCGTCTTCGCGCACTGCCGCCGCCTCGCGCCACCGGTCGATTGCCCGCGAATACGCACCGCGATACCCGCGTCAACCAGGTGCAACGAGCTGAGTGCGAACAGGTTACTCACGAGTTTTCTTTTCTGGCCAGCCCGCCCGGCATCGTCATCTCGCCGTGACCGCAAGGCGAGCCGCTGGCAGCACCGTAGTGCACCCGGCCCTCCCCCGCAGCCCAGATCCCCGCCCCAGCAGCCCCACCCGCCCCACGCGCCCCCGTTTAGCCC